>JAAUTD010000115.1 GCA_012031845.1 Synechococcaceae cyanobacterium SM1_2_3 | reverse complement strand
AGTGAATAACGCGACGGTCGTACCGGGCCGGGCGCGAATGTATTGAGCCAATTCCAGCCAGCCATCGCCGAATTTGGAGATTTCCCCGCCGATGAAGTCGAAATGGCGGATCCCAATGGGGTAGGCGGTATCCACGACGGCTTTCAACGGTTCCAGGTCAATCGGAGCCGGGTGCATTCGGGCTGCGGGGCCGTTGCGGCAATGGCGGCAATGAAAGTTGCAGGCGGTGGTGAGTTCAAACGACAACCGGGTTAGATTTTCAAGGGGATTCTGGCGGTAGCGCCGGGCAATATCCTCGGGACGCAGACTCGGGCGAGCGGGTTGGAGCAGACCTTGGGCGACCAACGGGTCAAGAACCGACCGATCAATGGTTTTGCCGGAATGCAGGGCCATGAGTGAACCATCGGTTTCCTCGTCCAAGCCGGGCGCGGCGGTGGGCTGCTGGAGCCGTTCGCGCAGATAGCGGTGGCCGTAGTTGGAGAGCATCAGGTTCATCAGCGTATCCTGGTTATACCCATTGATCTGTAGCCTCCCGTATGGATAACACGTTCCAGCCTTGCGCTTGGGCGGCTTGAATGTCGGCTTCGGCAATGGCGACGCCGAATTTCTCGAATGTCCAAGCGAGTTCGATCTGTCCGATTATCCGTCCATCCGGTTGTTGAATGGGATAACCGATGTCGGGAGTAGGCCAGTTCTTTGCCTGGTAGTGACGGAGAATGCCATGCAGTCCGGGATCGGCCAGTTCAAAGATGGTGGGCCAATCCATCGGACGAATAGACTGTTCCCGACGTAACCGGGTGATGAGTTGCATCTCTTCATGGCGGACCGGCATGAAACCATGCGAAGGCTGGCGGCGGTGACAATCGATGCACAAGGCTTGGAGATTGGCCTGACGATTGTCGGTCTTGACGCCGCTCCGATGATGGGTATGGAGTAGATGCTTGTGGTCGGTCAGATTGACGCCACAGGATTCACAGCGAAAATTCTGATCCGCTCGGTATTTTCCAGAGATTATCGGCCAGTCCTGGGTGTAGAGACTGTCATTGTCGCCCGCCATGCGACTGGGCAGATGGGGGAAAAATGAGCTGTAGGTGGCAAAGAATTCCGCCAGAGAAAAATTGGCAAAAACATCGGGATGTCCTTGCTGATAACCTTGGTAGTTGAGGTAACGCAGGCAGTTTTTGCACACTTGCAGGCGGGCTTTACCTTGATGGAGTTTTTTCGTCTGGAAGTTGAACCCGGAAATCAGGAATTCGCCGCTGACATCATTGGTGGCAACGTAACGCTCGAAGCGGCCGTTAGCCTTCATTTCACTGAGCGTCTTGCAAAAGGCAACGTGATACTTCTTGCCCGAGCTACCGTCATTCAGCACATTGCGGATTTGACTACCGTGGTCCTGAATGTAGAGCAGAACCTGTCGTCCCTTGTAAGCCAGTAATCCAGTGTCGCTATCAACATCTTTTAGGATGACATCGATACCCGTTTCACTCAGGGCAATGTCAATCGGGTCCAGCGGCGAAGCGCCCAGTGGACGGATCAGTGGCGGTTCAATCTGTTCAGCGCCCATTTGCCGGACGGTGGCCAACAGCGCCGAAAAATCCACGGTGAGCGGCATAGCGGTCGGTCAGCGATCCAGAATTTTGCGAATCTGCGTTTCAGCGTTGGTCATCACGCGAAAGGACACGCGCCGGGAACGCTCGACATTTTCGGCGCCGTCCGGGTTTTGAATCAGGCGTGATGAAGAGAAGCCTACTGCGGCCAAGTGTTGTTTGATCCAGGGTCGCTCAACCGCAACCGTGGGCAGGGTATAGACATACTCCAGAACAGCGCGGGTCCGGCCTTGCGATAGCGCCATATTGTTGAAATAGGCTTCTTCCAGCGTGGACCGGTGATTCCAGAGACTGCTGGTATGGCCTTCAATGCGCACTTCATCAATCGAGTCGCGGAACTGGGTCAAGACGTTCAGGTAGCGCGGGAAAAAGTCATTCAGGATGGCCTGAAACGCCGGTTTGAGCGTGATCTGGCCCGTATCAAACAGCACATCCGGCGATTTGAACTGAAAAGACAAAGTGGCCTGTTCAATGTCAGCGTCCCAGCGTGAGAGGTCGTCGCGAAACGCCTGCATGAGGGCGTTATATAACGCGACCTGGTTTTCCTGATAGGTGATGGCTACTTCCTTGATCTTGTCGCGCTCAATAAAAGCGCTACGCATCAAGGCAATCGATATGAACAAAAACACCATCATCAGCCCGGCCATGAGGTCAGAGACGGAAATCCAGTGTTCTTCGCCCTCATCGTGGGTTCTGGCATGGGCCGTAGCGCCGAACAGGCGTTCCGTGAGGCGACTCATCGGCTTGATCGCCCAGATTCAGTCACGATTTGCTGCATGGCCTGCACCAGTTTCTGATAGTCGGTGGTGAACTGACCGGCAATTTGCGCCAGGGCGCGGCCCATTTCGTTCATCACGCGACTAATTTCCTGCTGCATGGCTTGGTCAATGGCCGCAAGTTGATTGTTGACGCCCTCGCCGGTGGTAGAGACGGCTTTGCGCATCTCTTCCAGCACCCCTTCGACGGCGCGACTGACCGCCCGGGTCTGTGCCGCGGCCACCTCTTCCAGGACACCCTCCAGGCGTTTCTGCATCTGCTGGATGCTCTCAGCGACTTGTTCCTGAGTGGCGCGGGTGTCGCGCTGGACCTGTTCGCCAGCGGTCTTGAGGGTGGTGGTCAAGCCCTTGGTCTGCTCAGCCAAGGTATTCACCAGATCCTGAGTGTGATCATGCACCTCGTTGAGGGCGGCACGGGTGTCGCGCTGCATCTGGTCGCTGGTGGTGGTCAGGGTCTTGGACAGGTCGCCGAACTGTTCGGTCAGGCGGGTGTAGTGCTCACTGGCGGTCTGCACCGACGCCGCCACCGCGCTGACGGTCTGGTCAATCTGCTCGCGGATTTGTGGAACGGCTTCAACGGCTTTGTCGCGCATCGCGCTGAAGGCTTCCAAGTGGCGGCTCAGTTCCTGGAGTTGATGCTGATTCACTACCAGCACGGTCTTGAGCTGCGCCATCGTGGCCGGTATTTGTTGGGATTCCTTGGCGATATGCCTGACCGACGTTTCGATCTGGGTAATCGCCTGAACCCCCTGCTCATAGTGGGCAATCATTTGTTCCAGTTGCTGCCGATAGCGCTCCTGCCACTCGACCAGTTTATGCACCGAGGCATCCAGAGCCTTGAAGTTGTCGCCAAACTGTTCAGTCAGGTTCTTATTGAAGTCGGCAATCACTTCACGCAGCGCATTCATCATCTGTTCCGTGGCGGACTTGGAAAGCATCTCCGCGAACTCGTCCAGTTCCTGCCAAAGCTTGGCGGCAAACTGGTTGCGGGCTTCCCGGTCTTCGCCAATCACACCCATGAGGTCGGCATGGCGGTTCTGGGCCTCGCTGCGCAATCCGCGCCATTCGTTGATCAAGCTGGTGTCTTCGGTGCCGGCAATGACCGTGCGCAATGCGGCCACCGCCTGCATCAGGGCGTGATGGTGATCGTGGTGATCGGCCTGGAGGCGTTGGAGGTGGCTGCTGAGGCTGGTTTCCCCAACATCGGCAATGGCGACTTTGATCTCACGCAGAGTGGCGGCAAAAGGGTCCAAGTATTGCCAAAGTTGGCCGGTGAATCGCTTGAGGGTCTCGCGATTATCCGCAAGGGCATCCATTGTTTCCCGGTGGCGGTCATTTTCATCGGTGCGCAGCAACTTCAATTGGCCGACCAAGCTGGTTTCTTCTGAACTGGAAATAGCAGTCTTTAGTGCCTTGAGGATTTGATTCTGATCCAATAAAGCACTCAGAATCTCTTCGGGTCCGGCATTGGCAACCGCCTCATCTTCTTTTTTGGGCGGCGCAATAATCCAAGTGGTAGTGAGTACTTTGAACAGAATTGTACTGCCCGTACCAGCCAGACTGGTGATGAAGGCGGTTTTCAAACCATCCAAGAGCTGTGAGATGCTGGCGTTAATTGAGGTAGAGTCGGTAGAATCAAAGTGCATCAGCCCGACAATAATTCCGACAAAGGTGCCAAGGATACCTAATGAGGTTAATAACGTCGGTGCATAACTAACAAAGCGCGGCGCACGGCCTAAGCGGGTTGCACCTACTGCAATGAGGAAACTAGCGATGATCAGGATTAGAAAAATATCGGTAACAACCTGGGCGTTAGCATCCCGGAGCAGGTTCTCCAGCATAGAACTAAGAAATGTAAACTGTTCCATTATAATTCTGAATGTATGGCTGATGTTGCTTTACACATTTCCATTTTGGTGCACGCCGGATGATAATCATCGCGTTTATCCAAGAGGCCCAACCAATAGCCATTGTCAACGATGATCATTGTTGTGTGTGACTGTGTTTGTGAGAAAAATCGAGCTTTTGTTTGTAGGTCGTTGCCAATTGTTCATCCGTCTCAATGCACCCAATGAGTCCAGCCTCTTCAAAGGCTCGATATAAAGGCGATGGCTCTTCATTTTTTTCTGAGTTGAGTTGGGCCAATGTGGTATCAATCGCAGTGGTAATGACTTGTACTAATGGTTTTTGCAGACGGTGCTGCAACTGCAATAACCGTTCGGTGTAAACGTCGTCCAGTTCAGCTTCGATGTGCATGGTTTCTACCTTGATTAGGTGCAGTTTTTTAACCGGCTTTCTCGCAATTTTCGCGCTTGGTCAGCGAGTGAAGCAACCGTTTCATTAAGCCACTGTGTCTGACGCCATTGGGTGTAGTCGAAATTTTCACGGTGGATAAGCACAATGAAACGTTCTGCTTCTACTTCGCCTAATGCATGGATAAGGGCATTAAACCCTTCAGCACGAATTTCAGTATCATTTCTCATCAGATTCTCCCAAGATACGAACGAAATCAATTGGATCAATAACATGAATTTGTTTATGTCCAGACATTTTCCGTAAAAGCGCTTTGTCTGTCGTCAGGAAATAGGCGGCTTTTGCCACAATGGCGCTGGCGACGTGAAGAGCATCCATCGCTTTAACTCCCTTATCGGATAAAGTTTGAGCAATATCTTCAACTTGTTCAGTTGTAGAAATATCAATATCGGCGCAGGATTGCCATTTTTCTACAGTTTTGCGCCGTTCCAAATCCGGGTTAGCTTGATTCTCCAGATCAATAACCGCAGACCAGATGAGCTGCAAGGCACCGTCTTTAATCATGCTCTGGACATAAAGCTTGGCCTCGGTTTGAAGGCGAACGATCAATTGACTTTGATCATCAAATGGCCGATTAAAACAGCACAAATCCAAGTAAATTAACATATTGAATTAACTTGTTATCGGATGACAGCAGCGACTATCGGCGGGTGGCGGGTCTAGCCGAGTTTGATAAGACTGACCGCCCATCATGGCGTCGTAGATTTCGAGAATGGTGTCCCTGGTGCGATAACTGCCATGCGCGGCTTCATCCCTGCGTTTGACTATCGGAAAGGTGTCCATGATGTAGGCTACGTCGTCGCGTTCAATGCCGTAGAGATGGAAAAAGGCGGCGTCCAGTTCGCAACGGAGCAGAAAGCGCCGGGGTTCATCCCAGCGGAACGGCGGGCCATTGAATCCGCAGTCTTGCGCGAACGGTTCCAAGTCCCAGGCGGTGTAGGTCAATTCGAGAACGCGGGGCAAAATCCAATCACGCAGCGTTTCGCCATTGCTAGACCACAGGCAGGTTTGGGTGTAGGTGGTAGGTGGGAGAACAGGAAACTGCCTTTTGATGAAAAAATTAAGATTTGGGCCTGCCAATTTTTGCCGCCCTGAAAAATCCAAAACAAAGCTATTCATACAAGCAACGAAGCAACCAGCGTAATCATAAACTTCACTTGGGAACATAACTATAGGAAGACTATTACTAGCACCAACTATCGGAATACACACATAAGCGATAGTTCTTGATAAACCAGCGCTAGCGATCCCTCTGAATCCGATAAGCCAATTTCGATTCGTAATCAACTGAACCCTTGCTAAAATTTCTTTCTTCAAAACGTAATAACAAGCAGATACAGTGTAATTTGGATTCTGTAATTCTTTGAGTTCAGATTCTGGTAGCATATGACTCCTTTCACCATCCAGAAGTGAGTTATAGCTGGCGTAGCGATGGTTAAACTGATTAATCATCTTAGCTTCGTAGATTGGGAGTGAATCTTCTGATTTCATCACACTAAATAGATGGCTATCATTCGACATATGAAACATCGTGCTGAAACTTATTCCCCACTCATTAACATCATTATCACTATCAAGAATTGGGATTCTTCGGTAAATTTTCTTTGTAATTTCTGCACTTTTATATGATAGAAATATAGGACAAGTTCTAGTATTTGGATTAAGCAGTTTAACTTCATTTAAATTAAGGGTAAAATGACGATCTTTATCTTTAACGTCGGCTATATTGTAACAATTGAAGACAAAATCAGGCGTTTCAATAGCGACTCCAGATCCAGTAAGTGTGATGATACAGTATTTAAAATTATGCAAAACCGATGGGAATAACATCTCTTCGTTAATAAAGCCTGTTACTGAAAACAAAGTTTTCTGAGATATGAGGTGCTGAAAGAATTCCTTAGTAGTGTCGTCCGTCAAGATTCCAGTGGGCAAAATGATACCAATCCGTCCAGTAGAATTGAGTAAGTCTGTCATCCCCTCGGCAAACACCGTATACACATTGATGTCGCCCCGCCCGCACAACGGATATCGCCCGCTATTCCGCAAGAAGTGGCTTCCCCTTCCGCCTGCCGCAAATCGTTTTGAAATTGCTGATACAGCGCCGGATCGCCGGTTTTAAGCCCCTCAATGAGTCGCTTGCGGGCTGCGGCATTAGATGCGTTGGCAATTTCCGGACTCCGTTCCGCGAACCATTCCTTTTCCTGCAACTTCATCCGCTCCCACGGCGGATTCCCCAACACCACATCAAAGCCGCTGTTAGCAAACACTTCGGGAAAAGCCAAATGCCAATGAAAGAACTGATATTGCGTCGCTAATCGCTTGATTTCCTCCCGCATCGACGGCGGACAGTGAAACGGGTTCTCCTCAATCTTCCGCAACAGATCATCGAGAATCGGATAAGGCCGGTTCGGTTCCTTGCACTTCTTCCAGACAAACGCCGCGCACCACGCATCCGCCAATAACTGCCCGTGCAAATAGCCGGAATCCCGCACCAATTCTTCATACCGCGCCTGCTTGGCCTGAATCCCGGCCACGGTGTCATCGTCCAACGCCTCCAACTCCATCATGGCCGCCGCCAGATTGCCCATGCGTTCCCACGGCGCTGGCTCATGCCCGAACATATCGCTGCTCCGCGACTTGCGCTCCTTCTGATTTTGTTTCTTGTACTCCCGACAAAACGCCGGGTCATCGCCGGTAATCGGCTTAAAAGCGTCATCAGGAATCCCGGACGCGATTAACTCCGGCGTCGCGCCTAACAGACTATTCCCGACCCGAATATGATGATCCAAAAACGACAGCGGCTTGCCCGGTTCCAATGCCTCCAGCCACAAATTGACCCGGCACAATTCCGCCGACATCGGATTCACGTCCACCCCATACAAACAGCGCCCGATCACCTCACGCAACGCAGTTTGATACAGCAAGGGAGACGCCTCACTATCGCCTTCGGCCTGCGCCCGCACTCGCGCCAAATGCCGCGCCAGGCGATGCGCCGCCCCGACCAGAAAATGCCCGGAACCTACGGCGGGGTCACAGATTTTCAGCGCCAGCAATGCGTGTTCAGCGAGTAGCGAGTAGCGAGTAGCGAGTGGCGAGTGGAATTGCGTCCCAGAGATCAGCGATTGGGACAGAGGCGATTGGGACAGAGGCTATTTCTGTTTCTGTTGGAGACTGCGTTGCAGCGCCAGCAGTTGGCGACTTAGCGTCCCGGCGAGTTCCAGCATTGGCTGAGTCGCATCCGGCGGGCATAGTTTCACGCGCTGACTCAGGATCAAGTGTGTTTCTAACTCCCGTAAGCTCCCCTTGGCAATGCGGATAAAGTGAATGAACTCCGCTGTACTCTCCCTGGCCCATCCCTCCGCGATATTGGCCGGGATCGAGGCCGCTGACCGACGTATTTGCGAAGTCATCCCGAACAATTCGTCCCTGGGAAAAGTTCGGGTCAGATCGTAAGCCTGTTCCGCCAAGATCATGCCGCGCTGCCACACCATCAAGTCTTGATAAGATTGAACTGATGACATCTTCCCATTCTCCGATACCACTCGCTACTCGCCACTCGCTACTCGCCAATCCCGCTAATCGCCGAGCCTCCTCAAGCCGTTCCGCTACAACCGGCTCCAGCGCCGAATCCAACAGGCATTGCACCAACGAATCGGGCGTGTAATAGGAACCGCTGGTCTTGCGCTCATTGCCCGCGAACTCAGCGAAGGTAAACCGCGACCCGCCGCCTTCAATGCGCGGTGTCAACGCCAGCAGGCTTTCATACACCCCGCCCAATTCTTCCGCGCCCAGATTCTTGTAATCCACCGGGCGCAAGACGTTCCCCTGGCGGGTGAACGCCAACTGCCGCAACGCCTCCAGAAAATCAGCGTTGCTCAACTCCGCGCCGGTCGCGCCGGTCAAAGGGGCGGCATTGAGATCAGCGGTACTGGCCGGATTCCACAACCAACTCCCCAGCGCCGGTAACGCCAACGCTCCCGCGCCATTGCAAAGCGTTTCTCACCCGATAACGCCCCAACCAGCAGGTTGAATTGCTGCCACAAATCCCCGTGGCGGCTGCCCTTGATCGTTCCGGCCAGTTGCCGCAAGCGGGCGGTGCTGTAGTAGAGCGAGTAGCGGGAAGAGCGAGTAGCGAGTGGTGAGTAGCGAGTAGTAAAAGACGGTGGATTTATCTCACCTCGCTGATCGCTGTTTGCACTCCTTCCACCTTTGTCGCTCGCTCGATCCCCCTGTGACCAATCGCCACTCGCTTCTAAACCACTCGCCACTCGCCACTCGCCACTCGCTTCCCTCGGATGCAACACCGCTACCCCGTCCAGCGTCCGATCCTCGGCCACAAACAGGAAAATCAACCGATACACCACCCGCAACAACTGACCGTGCAAGTCAATCAAGGTCAGCGTTCCGTCCCGCAACGCCTCGCGCAATGCAGTATTGCGCGGATGGCCGACCAAACCCTGTCCCAAAGTTTGCAGCGCCCGTTCCACGCCTTGCCGCAAGTCGCCTAACGCCCGTGCGCCCTGTTCATTGGCTAACTTCGTCCACTGCTCCAACCAGCAACTTTCAGGCTTGCCCGCGTCCTGTGGGGCAAAACGGGTCGCATGAACCACCCACCACAGCAGCACAAAATCGGCATAGACCTCGCCGTCAAACAACGCCTCCAGATCAAATTCCAAATACGACTGCCGCGACAACGCCTGACTATCGCGCAACACCCGCAACCGCAGCCCATTCGCCACGATGGCCCATAAATGATCCGGGCTGCGATTCAAAAGCTCCTGCACCAAACCATGCGGATTGCCCTGCACACCACTGACGCGCCGATCCAGACTGCGACCACAGCCGATCAGATGAATGGGCGTCGGGCCGGACTGGTAATGAATCGGATACAACCGCCCATTGATCTCCGGGCCGGGATGAAACGGCAACACCCCAAACCCCAACTCCTGTAACAGCGGCAGATTCCACAACTCATTGGTCAATTTTTCGCCGGGCTGACCTGCCGCCAGATTTTTCGCCGCATCCCGAAACGCCAGCCAATGCCGCCGCAGCCGGTTCCAGGATTGGGTTAGCACTTCATTGAGGCGCTCGCCCGGCGCTAAGCCGTAGTCCGCTGGCTGCGTCCCCGGTAACTTCTCCTTCGGCTCCAACAGGCGGCGCAGCAGATCGGGCGGCAATAACCCGCCTTCGGAATGAATGGTCTGGAACGCATCAGCGCGGCGGGTCATGGTTGGCGATTAGCGATTGGGGAGTAGGGATTACCAGACGGTTCGCACGGGATAGGCACGAATATAGTCGTCTGGCGTCAACAGCGTCAGGCTATGAGCAATCGCCTGGCAAATGAGCATTCGATCAAAGGGGTCTTGGTGGTGGGGCGGCAACCGCCGTAACTCCAAAACCGCCGCTTCGGTCAGATCAAGAGCGGCGATCTGGTGTTTAGCCCGTTCGTTGGGAATATAGTCATGCGGAGGTTCCGCCAGCGGCAGCCGCCCCAGACTATGCTTGACGGTGATCTCCCAAGCCGACACGGCGCTCAGGTAAACAGTATGGTGAGGATCGCTGAACAAGGCGCGGGCGGTCGCCGATAATTGCGGGGAATCGCGCACAATCCACAGAAAGGTGCAGGTATCGAGCAGAAGGTTCACGCACCTATTCCGTTAAAAGCCGCCAGCAACTCGGCAGGGAGCGGCTCGAAGAATTCAGGCGGTAATTCAACGCCCCGATCAGCGGAGAGTCCTAGCGGGCGCGGTTGAGTCGGCGTTTTGGGCAACGGGCGAATTTCGGCAATCGGCACATTGCGCTTGCATAGAAGGATAGTTTCGCCTTGTTCCAGCGCCGACAAATAACGGGACAGATGGGTTTTAGCTTCGTGGATATTGAGTTGCAACATGGTTCAGTTCCTGATTGACTTTCTGACCCGGATTATTCGCCCAATCCAGCAGCAGGACAAGACCGCGCTACAGGCTTACAGCACTTTCTTACTCGCTACTCGCTACTCGCTACTCGCTACTCGCTACTCGCCACTCGACCACTCGCCACTCGCCACCTACGCCGCA
>JAAUTD010000114.1 GCA_012031845.1 Synechococcaceae cyanobacterium SM1_2_3 | reverse complement strand
CCGATCCGATTTTCCCGCTGATGGGAATGGGATTTCTGGCCCTATTGACGTTGGCGGTGGCAGTTTTAGCGGTTCGAACCCTGATTGCGGTCTGGCGTCAGGGTCTTTGTACGCCGGAATAAAAGGCGGAATCCGGCGTTGTGGTTATTTCACGAAGCACTAGAGAGAGGTATCGTCATGCAACTGAATGTTGGCAACGTAGATCGCATTGCGCGAGTGGTTGTCGGGTTGGGCTTGATTGCCCTGGCCGTAACCGGAACGATAGGGGTCTGGGGCTGGATCGGAGTGGTTCCGGTAGCAACCGGCGCGGTCGGTTTTTGCCCAGCTTATACCCTGCTGGGCATTAACACCTGTAAGACCGCCAGCTAATCATATCCACGGCTGCCACTGGAATTCATCCGGTTGTAGCCGTTTTCTATTGCCAATCCTAATGATCAAAATCAGGAAAAAATCATGAGCAGCAAATCATTCAAGCAAATCACGCAGGACATCAGCAAGGCGCTTGGCCCTTTTCATAAGGAAGCCAGTGGAACCATGTCGGGTTTTGGGGCGATGGCGAAAGCAGCGATGGCTCCCGGCGTATTATCCGAACTGGATAAGGAATTAATTGCGCTCGCGATTGGCGTAACTTCACGCTGTGATGGCTGCATTGGTTTTCATGTAAAAACCCTGGCGCGACTGGGCGTGACTCGCGAACAACTCAATGAAACCCTGGCGGTCGCCGTGTATATGGGCGGTGGACCAGCGCTGATGTATGCGGCGGAAGCCTTGCGGGCTTTTGAAGAATTCAACAAAGAGTGATCGCTCAGTCATGAAAATCGCCGTCGCCAGCCAGAATCGCCGGGACATTACCGAACATGCTGGGCGCTGCCGCAAATTCTGGATTTATCAAATCGCCGAGCAGCAGATTATGGGCAAGGCGTTGCTGGAATTGCCGCTGGAGCAATCGTTTCACGAGAGTTCGCCGCACGATCCGCATCCGCTGGATGAAGCGCAAGTGCTGATCGCGGGCGGCATGGGCGACGGGTTACGTCGTCGGCTCGAAGTCCGGGGCATTATCGGCATCGTGACCCCGGAAACTGATCCGGATCGGGCGGTCGCCGCCTATCTGAATGGATCATTGATCGTTGGGCCGTCGAAGCCTCATGCCCACGGCGAAGATGATGATCCTTTTGCTAACCCGAAGCTTGGTAACTAGCGCGAGAAAATTGCAATGGACTTCGATGACAAAGCCAAAACCTGGGACTCCGATCCAGTCAAGCAGGAACGGGCGGAAGCGGTGGCCGCCACGATGCGGCAGCGGATTCCCCTGTCATCGGCTGGGCGCGCCCTCGAATACGGCTGCGGAACTGGCCTGCTGAGTTTCGCCCTGCATACCGATTTAGGCTCGATCACCCTGGCGGACGCTTCGCCGGGGATGCTGGCGGTCCTGGAAGCCAAGCTTGCCGCCGCTCAACTCGATCATCTGCATCCGCTGCAACTCGATTTGACCTGCGATCCGCTGCCGGCGGATCGTTATGATCTGATCTATAGCCTGATGACCTTGCACCACGTCGCAGACATTGAATCGCTGTTGCGGAATTTCCATGCGCTGCTCCAACCGGACGGCTGGCTGGCTATCGCCGATCTGGATCAGGAAGACGGCTCATTTCATGGCGCGGGCTTCACCGGTCATTGCGGCTTCGACCGCGAGATATTGCGGGCGCAACTGGTGGCTGCGGGATTCAGGGGCGTGGAGTTTTCCTCCTGCTACCGGATGAAAAAAGCCACTGACCAGGGCATTCGGGAATATCCGCTGTTTCTGGCGGTCGCGACCCGGCTTTAGATGTTGGCATAGTGAGCCTTCTGTTTGAAATTCTGATCGGTTTTTCGCTGCTGGCATGGGTTTTGGGCGCAAAATTAAGTCACCGTCTCGCTGAACCATAATTGCAAAAGCTGTTCGCTGTGATGATGATCAGCGTAGCAATCTCTATGTTCGCGCAGGTTGACGAGAGCGTCCTCCGCTGAAAACTTTGAAGTCCATTTCAATTTCATCCTCAACTCATTTATTAAGGAATGACCCAATGAAATTTTTTGCACACGTAATGCTGGCTTTGGCCTTGATCATGGGTAGTGTAGTGACCCCGGCGCTTGCCGATAATGATGATCCGCTATTTATCAATCTGATCAGCGATGACCCGCATCGCGCCGACATGGCGATTTCCTTTGGCAAAAATCAACTGGAGCGCAGTCATCCGCTGACGATTTTTCTCAATGACAAGGGCGTCTTTATCGGTTCAAAAGAGAATGCCGCCAAATACGCCGATCATCAGAAAAAACTGGGCGAACTAATGAGTAAAGGCGCTACCGTTTTAATCTGTCCGATGTGCATGAAGCATTACGGCGTCAAGGAATCAGACCTGTTGCCCGGGGTGAAAGTGGGCAATCCCGATCTGACCGGCAGTTTCCTGTTCAAGGATGACACGCAAACCCTGACCTGGTAATTGCAGGAGGCGATCTGATGTCAGCAACTCATTCCACCTTTGATATGGGCGTTCTGAAGCGCCTGCGGATTGTCTGCATTTCCGAAACCGGCTGGTTTGACACCGCTGCCGTGTTTGAAGACATCAAGGGCGCGGGCGGCGCCGAGACCGATCAATACACGATCCCCTGGCCGCCGTTCGGCGCGCTGCACGCCGATAACGCGGCGGGCTTTTCGGCGTTGCTGGAGGCCGAAGCCACCGATGGAACCGTGCGCCGCCTGCTGTTCGACACCGGCTGGGGGCCGGACTGGATGGATCGCCGCTTCGCCGAAGAAGGCATTGACCAACTGTTGCAGCAGGGTCAAATCGAGGCGCTGATCATCAGCCACGAGCATTTCGATCACTTCTGGGGCATCGGCTCGACGCTGAAGCACTGTCCCGGCCTCACGATCTATGTCCCGGAAGGCTTTCATCCCGCCGGTTTTGCCCATATCCGCCAGCAGGGCCATACCGGAACCGTGATTACCGTTCCCACCGGCCAGCCGTTGCTGCTGTTGCCCGGGGTGGCGCTGGTCAGTTTCCCGATGAGTACGCTGTTGCAGGTGCAGGGCGAAAATGTGCTGTACGCCAACCTTCAGGATCAGGGTCTGGCGATGGTGACCGGCTGTGGTCATGGCGGGGTGCTGAATTTGCTGGATTACGCCCGCTGCACCTTCAGCGGCGGCGAACGCATCCATGCGATTTATGGCGGGCTGCACATCGCGCCGCTGGAAGACTGGGACGAGTCACGGCAACAGGTGGTCAACGCGCTGAGCGGCTACGGGATCGCCAAGGTCGCCTGCAATCACTGCACTGGACGCACGGCGGTGGAGAAAATGCTGGAAGCCGGTCTGCCTGTGCTGCGCGGCGCGGCGCGGAATGGCTCGCAGACCGAGTTGTTTGTCGGCAATGGCGACGTGCTGGAACTGGGCTGAATCCTGTAGAACGGGCATCCTGTCCACTATGCAGTCAACGGGCAGGATGCCCGTTCTACTCCTAAAGGATTCTGCCAGTAGCAGGCGACCCGCATGGAACAGAACATCACCGCAAAAGACCTGTTGATCCTCAGCGCCTTCATTCTGGTTTTATTGCTGTTGGGGGTATTAAGCCGGAATTGGCTGCAAACGGATTCCGCCCATCAATCCATAGTTCTCACTGCCGATCCGCATTGCAATCCAGTGAATAAAAGCTGTGTGGTCAGCGATTCAGCGTTGACGATAGCATTGACCTTGGGCGAGCGGGTGCAGCCATTAACCCCATTTCCGGTTTTAGTCCGTCTGGCGGGAGAAAGGGCGGCCCAAGTTAAAGCCATCGCGGTTTATTTTACGATGGCTGATATGGATATGGGCTTTAACCGCTTTGATTTGCAGCAACAGGCCAATGGAACCTGGCAAGGTTCGGCGATTTTGCCGGTTTGCACGGCCGGGCGTCAGGATTGGCGAGTCACGGTAAAACTCACCGGCAACCTGGCTTATAGCGGTGAGTTTTATTTGCTGACTGGTTTTTAACGGGGCTTCCAAATGCTTCAGCGCGTCAATCCGGCCATAAACTCTTCGGCGGGAACCGGTCGTCCGAACCAGTAACCCTGGGCCAGATCGCAACCCTGTTCCAGCAAAATTTGGCGCTGTTCGTCGGTCTCGACCCCTTCAGCGACGATCTTCAGGCCCAGACTGTGGCCGAGCGCGACGATGGTTGCGGCGAGGATGCGGTCATCGGGATCATTGACCAGATCGCGGACAAAGCTCTGATCAATTTTCAGGGCGGTGAGCGCAGCCGCTTGAGGTAGCTCAGGCTGGAATAGCCGGTGCCGAAGTCGTCAATCGCCAGCCCGACGCCTAACCGCTGCAA
This sequence comes from Synechococcaceae cyanobacterium SM1_2_3, assembly GCA_012031845.1. GTDB lineage: Bacteria > Pseudomonadota > Gammaproteobacteria > Competibacterales > Competibacteraceae > Contendibacter. The sequence goes on along the minus strand of JAAUTD010000114.1, from coordinate 6,408 downwards.
CGCCAGCAGGGTTTCGGCGGTCTGCGGTCCGGTTATCAGCAGGCTGGATTCGGTCAACTCCAGTTCCAGCGCCTGCGGCGGCAACTGATGTGCGGCAAGCAAGCCCTGAATCCGCGCCGCCAGTTCCTTATCACGAAAATGGCGGGCGGCCAGGTTGACCGCCACCGTCAGCATCGGCAATCCGGCATCGCGCCAGATCGCCAGTTGCCGGCACACTTCGGTCAGCATCCAGTCGCCGATCTCGACGATCAGATCGCTGGCTTCGGCCAGGGGGATAAACCGGCCCGGCGGAATCAGGCCGTGATCGGGATGCAGCCAGCGCACCAGCGCTTCGGCCCCGATCACCTGCCCATCACTCAGCCGGACTTTGGCTTGGTAATAAGCCCGCAACTGCCCGGCGGCGATGGCTTTGCGCAGTTCGGTTTCCAGCATCAGTCGCTCGAAGGTGGCGACATTCATTTCGCGGGCATAGAAAGCGCAGGTGTTGCGCCCGTCCTGTTTGGCCTGGTACAGCGCCGCGTCGGCGTTTTTCAGCAGTTCGGTCACGGTCTGACCGTCGTGCGGATACAGCGCGATGCCAATGGAAGTGGTGACCCGCAGATGATGACCGGCCAGCACAAACGGCTGACGGAACGCCAGCAGCACCTTGTCGGCCACCTGCAACGCGCCGTCCTGATCAGTGTCGGGCAGCAGCAGCACAAATTCATCGCCGCCGAGTCGGCACACCGTGTCGGTCTCGCGGATCTGCTCGCGCAACCGCGCCGCCACCTGCACCAGCAGGGCGTCGCCTTCACTGTGGCCCAGCGAGTCGTTCACCTCCTTGAACCGATCCAGGTCCATGAATAACACCGCCAGCCCACTGCGATGCCGCGCCGCCAGCGCCAGCGCCAGTTCCGCCCGCTGGCTCAGCAGCGCCCGATTCGGCAAGTCGGTCAGCGCGTCGTAATAGGCCAGGTGTTCAATCTGCTGTTTAGCCTGCTTTTGTTCAGTAATAAATCGCGCCTGCTGGACATTCTGATAGGCCAGAGTCGACAACTGCTTGGCCAGGGCAAACAAGGTTTGGGCGATCCGCTCAAACTGCTCCCTGGACATCATCGGCACTTCGCGAAACGCGGCCAGAAAGACCTGTTCATCCACGCCAATTTTACGGGCGTATTCCAGCATTCTGGGTTCGCTCTGGGTTTCATCGCGCACCTGCCCAATCAGCCAGTTGGCGATATGTCGCCCGCCTATCGTAATGCTGGCCCCGGCGTCCCACAGACCGCCGCTAAGACAGGGTTGAATGATCGGCCCATCGGGGTGATGCCGTCCGATCACGGCGTCGGACTGGTAACAGTTTCGGAGGCCCTGCTTGGTGCATCGGATCAGGTTTTGGCAAAGGCGCCGAAAATTGCTGGGGCGGGTAATGGGTACGCCGTGGGATGGGTGATGATGGAGGCTACGCCGGTGGCCTGGGCAAACAGATCTTGCAGGTTCTGGATGTCGGCAAGGTTGAACAGATCTTCAAACTGGATGCTGTCCTGCTCGTCCAGAGGGCGAGTCAAGGCAATGATCCGGCTGGCAATCGCCGCTTCCGCCCGCTTGCGCTGAGTGATGTCGGCAAATGCGACGGCAATAGCGCCCGGAGTGGTCTGGAATGCGGTGACCTCATAAGCGCCCGCGATCCGGTCATCGCGATAATCCACTTGATCCCAGTGGCGCATTCCGCCGTGCCGCGCCAGATGGCGATAGGCCGCCGGGATTTCGGTCGAACCGAGCGTCGGAAAAATCTCTTCCAGACGATGCCCCAGATCATCGGCATGGCGCCGTTTCAGGAGGATGTCGGCGGCGGGAGTTCGCGCCACTGAGGATCAGCCGGTCGTCTTCCGTCAACCAGTAAAAGAGAAACCCGAACGGCGCATTTTCAACGATGCTGCGAAATTGGCGCTCGCTGGCCTGCAATTGCGCGGTGCGCGCTGCGACCAGCGTATCGGCCCGTTGCCGTTGCGAGATCAGCGCGAACAGGTATAAAGCCAGCAACAGCGTGCTCAAACTCCCCAGCAGGAAGATCGAAACATTTTCCAGCGCGATCAGTTGTTGCTCCTGCAATCGCCAGTGCAGACCGATAGTTAAGCTGAGCCCAATCAATACGACCAAAGCAGCGTTTCCCCAAGCGGTCGTGGAGGTTTTCATCCCGGCACGATCACTGCGGGCCAGCAGCCAGGCTCTACCCAATAGCAGCGCCAGCGCGATCAGCCCCAAGGTGGCTATCAAAATCCACCGGGTATTGCGGGCGGTCATGGCGATGTCCTGCCGGACCGGAGTGCGCAGCAGCGCCACTGGCGATCCGGTCAGACCCGGCACGGTTTCGTAGACGGATCCCGGCTGGAGCAAACCCGAAGTTTCGACTCGAATCACCGGCGCATCAGGCGGCAAGCTGGAAAAGAGCGCCGCTTCCTCCGGATTCAGACGCGGATCGCCCATCGGAAATACGCTAAAAGCGACATGGGTTTGATCCGCCAGTTTTTGCAGCAGGGGATCATCCAGAAACCGGCCCAGGGCCAGCGTTCCACTGGGCGGCCCGGTGCCCGCCGTCGTCAGAATCGGTTGGGCCACCAGCAGTAACAGCCCGTGTTCGGTGTGCAGCAAACCGCCGCGAGACTGTTCGGTATCCAGCACGGTCTGAAAAAGCAGGCGAATCGGCGGCGGTGGATCGGTAAACATCGCCAGGGTTATTTCCCCGCCCAAATCCGAGTCATAGCCGCCACGGTACAAAATGCGACCGTCGCGAGCGAAAACCACCGCAAAGTTCAACTGAGAGCCGTGTTCCATCACGCTCCATTCGCTGAAATTGGACTGGATGAAGGCCGGATTGCGCTCCTCGGCGAAAGCGTAAGAGTCATCCCATTGCGCCCAATCGCCCACCCGGTGCTTCAGTTGCCGCAGTTCGCTTTGAATGGCCGCCCGCGCCCGCGCCGCATCTTCCAGCGCCTGGGCGCGTTGCAACTGATCGAAAGCGGGCTGCACCACGGCGCGATCCACCGCCCCAATGGTAAAAAGCGCCGCGAAAAAACCGGCGGTGACCAGCAGCAAGGCCCGGATTTGCTGTTTCATGCCAGCGCGTAGCCGACCCGGAATCCGCCCCAGTGCTTGCCATTGACGAAAATCGGCACGGACAGATCGAACATGATTTCGCCGGTGTCGCGCCGGTAAACCTGCAAGCGGTAGGGATCGGTATGCGCCCCGACGCTGCGCCCAACCCGGTCGTTAAAAATCCGCTTGGTGCGATTGCCTACCAGATCCCGCGCCGGATCGCCGGTGAGCGGCTGGGCGAAGCGCTGGTTATGAGTGGGAACGTAGCCGTCGCGATTGGCGCAGATGGCGAATACGATCCACGGCTGGCTGGCCGCGGCCGGTTCCTGGATGGGCGGGAGCAACTGATCGCAAAGTGCGTCGAAGGCGGTGGAATACTTTTCCGGCTTCGTGTTGGGAATCGGCTGGTAATGGCGGATGAACAGGTTTTCTTCGCTGATCGCCCTTGAACGCAACGCGCTTCCAGCGCCGCGCCCGCTGCACCATCTCGCGGCCCTCCGCCACGGTGAGGCACATGGGCTTCTCGATGTACACATCCATGCCCATCGCCATCGCGTGGCAGGTGACCCAGGCCCGGGCATGCGTCGTGGTCTCCACCATCACCCCATCCAGATCCTCCCGCTCAATCATCGTGCGAAAATCGAGATAGGGCTTCCAGCCCTGCGCGGCCCCCAGCTTCTCCATGCAACTGTCCAGCCGCGGCTGGAAGCAATCGCACACCGCCACCACCTTCATCTGCGGGATGCCCAGGCAGGTCTTGGCGATATCCTGGCAGCGCCCGCCCAGGCCGATCAGACCGACCCGGACCACGTCACTCGCGCCGGGGCGTTTGGGCCGGGCCATCGCGGTGGCGGAGAGGAAGAGTGGAGAGCCTGCAACAAACGTGAAGAACTGGCGGCGCGTGATCATGATCGCATCCCCCGAGGTTGGTGCTTGGACGGTGTCCCCTTTACCCTAGCAAGCAGCCAGGGCGAACACAAACAGTGCAAGCGCCCAAGCGCCCACGGTTTGTCGTGCGAATCCGCCCCGCAGTATGCTGGGCGATACGACGGTCACCGCATGTGCTCGACTTCAGGATATCCCCCCATGCCGCGAAACATTCAATCTGCCGCTGTTGTGATGGTCCTCCTGCTTGCCGCGTTGCCGGGCGCCGCCGACGCCCCAACAGAGACGGCGAATCGCTACCGTGCCTGCGTCATGTCCTGTCTCGACAACCTCTTGACGTTTGGACTGGACACCTATGGCCCCGACTCGACACCCATGTTCATGAGCGTCATCGATTTGGCCTCCAAGAGCGCCCCCGAATCCGTTGCCCCTGGATGGCCTGGTGCGTTGCGAAGGACGCCAGCACCGGCGCAATCCTGGGGGCTGCGATCTCTGGGAAGACCAGCCGCTCCTCCGCGTGATGTATGCCGTGTCGGCTTCCACCGGCGATCCCCGCTACGCCAAGGCGTGTGACGCCTACATCGCCGCCTTCCTGGAGCGCTCGCGCAAGGACAATGGACTCCTCGCTTGGGGCTCGCACATCTTCTACGACGCCTACACCGACCGGCCCGGCGGTGATCAAGACGGCAAGGGTCCCCATGAGATCCTGGTGTTGCAGGCGGAGTGGGAGCGCCTGTGGCACGTGAACCCAACAGGAGTTCGCGCGGCCATCGAAGGCATCTGGGAATGGCACGTGGTGGACAAGGAATCAGGCTTGCACAACCGCCACGACGACAAGGCGCCCGGTTGCGACTTTGCGATCTCGGGCGCTTCCTTCGTGCACGCCTTTGCGTTTCTGTATTCCAAGACCCAGGATCCCAAGTACCTGTCCTGGGCGAAAACAGTGGCGGGACGCCACTGGCACACGCGCAATCCCACAACCAATCTCGCGCCCGATGCCCCCAGCACCGGTGACCGCTACGACGCCACGCATTGTTTCACCACCTTGCCCGGCCCCGCACGCCGCGGGGCTGCTGCGGGCCTACGAATTGACCGGTGATGCCTGGTTCAAGGACGTGGCGCTCGGGCACATCAAGGCCTACCTGAAGCATGGCTGGGATGCAAAGGAGAAACGCTGGTTTGCCATGCTCTCGCTGGACGGCACGCCCGTCCTGTCGCAGGAGAAGGGCGCGGGCTACGATGCCTACAAGCCCACGGGGCACGTGGATACCTGGCCCGTCATCATGTTCTCCTACGAGTTCCCATTGGTTGCCGCGCAGACGGCGGTGTATGCCTACGAACTCACCCAAGACCCCAGCGCCCTGGAAAGCGCACACCACTGGGCCCAGCAGATCCGAAGCGATCTCCCGCCCGGCGCGGGCCGGCGCTGGCGCGATGAACTCCACGTCGCCCTGCCGGAGGCCGCGGCGAAGGGTGGCACCTATGCCGAGAACTACGGTCGCGCCGTGGACTTCTTTCGAAGGCTCCATGCCATCACGGGCGATCCGGCCGACTTGAGCACCGCGCGCGCCCTGGCCGAGGAAGCCATCGCCAAGCTCTACACGGCGGACGGCTGGTTTCGCGGACACCCCGCCAAGCCCTACTACGAGAGCACCGACGGCGTCGGCATACTGCTGGATGCCCTCTGGAATCTCGGTGCGCCGGTGCCAGCGGCGTAAGGGGCGCGCTGATCCCCGAAACTTTGCCCCCCCGCGTCCGCTTTCCGCGACAATCCAAAACCAGGGGCAGGCATCGCACGCCTTCGACCCCCAACGCTTTCAAACGCGAAAGGCTCAGCACGCATGATCAAACGCTTCACCACACTCTTCCTTTGTGGCCTTCTGCTCTCCTCCGTCTTCGCCGCCGATGCGCCGCAGTTTCGCGGGGCCGACCGGACGGGCGTATTCGAGGAGTCGGGCCTGCTGAAGACCTGGCCGGAAACGGGGCCGCCGCTGGCCTGGATGGCCAAGGCATTGGCGCGGGGTTCTCCTCCGCGCTGGTGCGCGCCGGCCAGGTCTATGTGACCGGCACCCTGGAGGATCAGGAGAGCTACCTGTTCATCCTCGACCTCGAAGGCAACCTCGTCGAGAAGATCGCCTACGGCAAGGAGACCACCGCCGCGACCGCGCCCGCCGCGCGCAGCACGCCCACCCTCGATGGGGACCAGGTGTACCTGCTCTCGGGACTCGGCGAGGTGTACTGCATCGACTTGCCCTCGAAGAAGACGCGCTGGTCGGTGAACATCCTGGATCGCTTCAAGGGCCGAACAACGAATGGCACCTGGCCGAGTCGCTCCTGATCGATGGCGGCCGCGTCATTTGCACGCCCGGCGGCGAAGACGCCGTCATGGCCGCGCTGGACAAGAAGACCCTGCAACAGCTGCAGATCCAGTCCAGCGCTCAATTCTCCAGA
>JAAUTD010000113.1 GCA_012031845.1 Synechococcaceae cyanobacterium SM1_2_3 | reverse complement strand
GGCAATGCATAAGTAATCTTTTCGCCTTCAACCTTGACATAACCTTTTTTCATGAGTGTTTCGTAGATTGCATCAATATCGCTTAACGGCGTGTCTTTACCGCACTTTGCGTGGATAGTACTCCTAAGTGTCTTAGATGTTCGTGGCTTTGAAGCCTTGCGCTTAACGAGATCGTCTATTGCTGCATTGATAAGGTCTTCCCGTGTTAACTTGGATTGCACAGCGTTGGACTTTTGCTGAGGTGCTGCAATTTTTGGTTCAGCCGCCGCAGGCAATGGAGTCACTAAGCAAGGCATTACCTCAATAGAGGCTGACCGTGCAGCTAAAATTTTCTTTTTTCTTAAGGTGCTGAATCAATGGATCGAAGCCGGTATCTCCTGAAATGATGTGAAAAAAACCTGATGGTTCTGCTGATGCCAAGGCACCAAGATAGTATGCAATATGAAAATCGAGTGCATTTCGCCCGGAAGTTTCTAGTACAACATACTCTGCTCTCTCTCCAAGCTCTTGCATGGCGAGTACAAGATCAACCGGAAGTTTAGTATTGTTTGGTCCGAGAAAAACTCGTACATGAAAGTGATCACCTTTCAAGAGTGAGAGTGACTGTACTTGAACATTCTCATAATCGACCAAGACATAATTTGTTTTCATTTTTTCACCCTTGTCGGTTATCTCGCCTTGAGTGCTGAACAAGCACACGGCTAATGCCCACCCGCCCCAAATAACCGCGCCACATTCTCCACTGCGCCGCTAATCGTCTTAATCCACGGATCGGCATAAAGCCCGACGCCAATAATGACTGCACACAGCAAGCCCGCGACGATCAACTCCTGCGAGCGCAGATCGACCAAGGGCAGCGTTAAACCCTTCGGGTTGCGAGCCAGAAAAATCCGCTGATACGCCCACAGCAGATAACCGGCGGCCAGCACATTGCCGGATGCGGCTAGAATCGCTGCCCCCCAGCCACGGGACTCAAATATCCCTTCCAGCGCCAAATGAGCGGCTTCAAAACCGGGAGTGCCCGGCATAGCGATACTGCCCAGCATCGCCACCAGAAAGGTCAGTCCGATCAACGGCGCGGCGTCGAACAGCCCGCCCAGCCGGTGAAATCGAGTCGTACCGAGGCGGTGATAAAGCAACCCGGCGAGCGATAAAACAGTCCCCGCCGCCGCCCAGCCCCAGATTCAGGCTCAGTAGCAGACCGCCGCGCAGCCCGGATGCGTTCAGCGCAAACAGCCCGGCGATCAACGCGCCGGTATGGCTGATCACCGCAAACGCCAGCAAGCGGCGTAAATCGGTGCGGATAAAGGCCAGCAACGCGCCGTACACCATCCCGATCAAGCCGAGCGCCATCACCGCCCCGGCCCATTGCTGGGCGGCGGCGGGCAGCAACGGCAGCACAAAGCGCAACAGCGCGTAAATGCCCACCTTCACCCCGACCAGAAACACGACGCCGACTGCAACCGTGCCGTGTTTGGCGACCATCGGCAGCCAGGAATGCAGCGGAAACAGCGCCAGCCGCACCGACAGCCCGGCAAACAGCAGGATAAAAATGAGTGACTGGCGTCGTTCCGGCACGGGTGTTTCCAGCAGGGCAGGCAGGTCAAACGACCAGACGCCGCCAGTCGCAGCGGCATGATTCCCGCCCAGCAGCAGGATCCCGGCCAGCAGCAGCGCCAGACCGCCGAGCATGGATCGCACAAATTGCCCGGCTGCCCGGATGCGCCCGGCGCTGGTTCCATAACACGCAATCAGAACCGTCGCCGGGATCACCTCAATCAGCGCGAATAGCCAGAATTGCAACAGATTCAGCGCGGTAAACATCCCGATCAGCGCCGCTTCCAGCCCCAGTACGCTGGCGATGAAAACCCCGGCGCGTTGCTGATGATAGGGTTGCGCATAGAGGATGATGAGCAGCGTCAACAGCGCCGTCAGCGGCAGAAACAGGACGTTAAGGCCATCAACGCCGAAATGAACGCCGAGCCAGGGCAGAGCCGGAAGCTGCACAACGAATTGCATCCCCGGCGCGTGCGGCTGGAACTGGATCAGCACCCACCCCGCCAGGATCAGTTCGGCAACCGCTACGGTTAAACCCAGTGCAAACGCCGTTCGCGCCTGATGCGTGCGCAAGGCCGCGATTAGGCCAATGATCGGAACCAGAAGCAGCAGGCTTAATAGCGGAAAATCCGACGACTCGGTTCCCGCCGCCGCCCCGCTGCCCTGCATCATCTCGCCAATCCCGGCAAGCCCCGCCAGAATCGCCGCCATGACCGCGATCCATGCCCAGGATCGTCCCAGCCAGCGTTCCACCCGGCTCAGGCTGTGTCCCATCCGGTGGCTGACCGTCACCATCCCTTGCCCCAGCGCCTTGAACACCAGTTGTTCCTCAACCCGGTGGAACAGCGTCGCTGCCGCTGCGGTAACCCGCTCCAGAATTCCCGGATCGCTCTGCGCCGGATAGGCCGGATGACGCGCCGCGCCAGGTAAATCCATGAACTTGCCCGCGCCAAGATGATGTTCTTCCCATTGCGCCAGCGAAGACAGCGCATTGACCGCCGGGGCCGGTAGCCCGGTTGCTCGATCCACTACCGCGTTATCAAAGGTATTTAAGTACCCGGCCAGACGATGTACCGGATCGACAATAGCCCAGTATCCCAGGTCGTCCAGCCAGAATCGGCGCAGCGCCGCTGTATACAGCCGGGGTTGCCGGGCGAGAACAGCCGATACCGGGCGGGCGCGCTGGCCTTGAAGCTGATGCAGAATCGCGGGCGCGCTGAGAAACTGATAGCCGCGAAAGATCGCATGGGCGCACAAATGAATCAGCGCCAGTTGCCAGAATCCCAGCCCGCAGGCCAGAAACATCAGCCCCAGTTGTCCCGAAGTGGAAAAAATCAGGGCGCTTTTGATGTCGGTTTGCGCCAGCCCGGCCAAAAAGCCGTAACCCGCCGTCGCCAGTCCAATAACCGCCATGACCGCCATGAGCATCGGCGATTGCTCGAACAGCGGTTGCAGTCGCAGCAGTAAATAAACCCCGGCGTGAACCATGACCGCGCCATAAAACAGGGCGCTGGAGGGCGTCGGCCCTTCCATCGCTCGCGCCAGCCACGCCGCCAACGGGATTTGCGCCGATTTCGCTATCGCCGCCAGCAGGAAGCAGCTCGCCAGCATTCCGGCCTGAACCGGGCTTAAACTCGCCGCGCCCGTGGTCACGGTCAGCCAATCCGCGCTTCCTAGCCAGTGGAATGACAGCGCAATTCCGAGTAGAAAACCGGCGTCGCCAATCCGGTTGGTGACAAAGGCGCGAGTCGCGTTTTCCGCCGCGACCGGACGATCCTGGAAAAACGCAATCAGCAGATACGAACACAGCCCGGCGATTTCCCAACCGACGAAGGTCAGCACCGCGTTACCGCTCATGACGAGCAGCAGCATCGCAAAGGTGAACAGACTCAGAATCAGGAAGAAGCGATGAAATCCGGCTTCGCGGTGCATGTAATTCACGGAAAACCGGGTGATGAACAGACACGCTGCCGAGGCCAGAACCAGCAGGGTCAGGCTGAGATTGTCGGTGGTAAAGTTCAGATTGACTCGATAATCGCCGCTGCTCAGCCAGCCGCCGAGCAGCAGTTGATCGGGCAAAGCGCCGGTTAAGCGGGCGATCACCAGCGTCAGGACGGCGATCAGCGAAATCGCGCCCGCCGTCAGCGCAATCCGGCGGGTGCGCCGCTCGTGGGTTTCGCCGCTGGCGGCTCCGAACAAAATAGCGATTCCGATCCACAGCGCGGCGATCAGCGGCGAAGCGGGAATCAGGCCGACGATCAACTCAAACATGGTTTTCCCCTAATGCGTAGCCCGGTAAAACTCGACTCGATACCCGCGCATTATGGAGCAGCATGACGGAAAACCCACTTCTGTTCAGCAGTAGCGCCGACCGTTTTTCAGGCAGCGATGGGCTGAATCAGGTCATAACCAGGGTTGAAACGGGCAAGATGCCCGTTCCACATCGCAGTAAGCAAAAGTTCTGAGTTCCATCATTTGACCGGATTGACCGTGACCACCGGCCCGCCGCAATTGAAATTGCCGAGGCTGGTGCCCGCGCCGGGCGTCCCGAAGGTCTTTCCAGTCGTCACCCGGATGGTGCCGGCGCGAGGCAGATGCAGTATGCCTTGCACCGAAAAATCGGTGCCGAGACCGGCACCCGCCGGCTCAGTCCAGGTGGTTGGCCCATTGAAGTCATTGAATCCGACCCCGGCATCAGTCTCGAACGAGTCCCAGGTCTTGCTCTGCCCGGTGATTGAAACCCCACCGCCCGGTCCGAACCCCGGTTTGACTTGTCCTATTCCGCCAGAACTCGTTCCCAGCCCGGCGGATACGCCAGCTCCGCCAAAGGTGCATTGCATCATCTGCCGGGTCTTCTGGTTCACGATCAGGAAGCTGTACTGGATCGGGCCAGCCCCGACTCCGACCGAGAATCCATAGCCGCCAAATCCGAAGGTAGCGCTTAAGCTTTGGCCGAATATCTGCCGAATCAGCCACTTTTCCTTCTTGGGTGTGGGATCGCTTTTAGGAGGCGGATCGATCAGCCTAGGGCCGTCTGCCGTGATAATGATTGGGACGATGATCTCCGGCCAGATCGGGTAAGGCTTGATGCCTACAGTAATCCGCAGACGCACAGCCCGGTCGAAGGGGTCTTCGTTGGACTTGGAGGTGGAAATATCCTCGCCGAACGCCCTAATGTCCGGCCCGGGAACCTGAGACTCTTTCAGTCCCTGCTCCAGCAGGTACTTTTTTACCCGCAGAATCCGGCCCAGCGAGAGTTGCCGGTTGTACTCCCGATCTCCGCTCTTGCTGGCAGTCCCGGTCAGCGCCGCATGGACACGATGTTGCTTCATGAACGGGATGATGTCCCGGTCGAGGAGCTGCTTATGTTCCGGCTTGAGGATGTTCCCGTCGATGTTGTAGTTGTAGAGGATGTAGTCGAAGACGACTTTTTGATTGGTCTGCTGCTTGACGATCAGGTATCCACCTTCTCCCGGCCCTGTGTCTTTTCCTGCCTTGTCGAATCCAGCCATGCGAATTTCTCCGTTTGAACCGCCGCTACTACGGCGCTAGTCAGTGGTGATCGCTTCGGTTGATTGTGAGATCGGCCCCGAAAACGACTGCTGCTTGTGATCCACAACTCAAGCTGAATCCCGATGTGGCCTGCGCCACTGGATAAGGACTTTTGCGTGTGGTAACAGCCATGATTCAGCACTGACCATGCCAAAAACGAGGAAAGACCCGCAGATATAAAACACGTGTATCATTTTTATTCAAATAAAGGATTTCTGGCCTTCCCGGCTCAGCAGGACTCCAGTAATCAACTGATAAAGATGGGTATGTCAGCTTTTGCGGATATGACGAATACGAGGGTTTAACAGAAGTCCAGTCAGCACCTCCCAGTCACTCTGGCCCGGTTGAATCGGCCAACGGGTTAAATTGACTGGTTGATGGGCGATAGCCCGGTCACTGTCGCCAACAGTTATTGACCCTGAAAACTATCCGCACCCGTTGCGCATCTGCGGGCACAGCGAAATGTGGCTATCAATCACTGAGGCTGACCAATCAATGCCGGAGGCAACGGCTCGATATGCCCGCGATACCAGTCGCCAGAGCAGGCGCATTCGGGCAGCGGTTGAATAGGTTCAGTCCACGGCGCGAAACCCCGCGCCGGGTCGAACAGCGAGAATTGCCCGCTATCCGGTTCCTTGGCGATCAGCGTGATCCATTCATTGCCGATCAACTCCTGCAAGGCCGGTTGCCGCTGATAAATCCCGGTCAGAATTTCAATGCGGGCCTCGACCACGACTTGTAAGCGCAGCGGTTCGTGAATCTCGATCATCTGTTTCGGTAAGCCGGTGCGCAGATCGCTACTCGCGCCTTCCATCACCGCAAACAGCCCGGTCACGTTATGCGGCAGTTTGGTTCCGCAACCCAGCCGTTCGTTATTGACGGTGGAAAAGTAGTATTCCAGGTTGATGCCCGCGCCCACCGGCCCCACCGCCAGCAGGATATTTTCCAGCAGCATCCCGTCCGGGTCCTGCGTCGGGTCGTAGGACACCAGAAACGCCCGCCGATCCAGAAACACGCCCTGGCTCATCGAGCGCCGCCCGACCAAAGCGGCGGCATTGGTGGCGTGGCCGAGTTCCGGTCGGGCCTGACTGAAATCGCGAGATCGCTCAACCACATGGCGCAATGTCTGAATCGGCGACGGATCGCGGGGCGCGGCGGCAAAACGGCGGCAGCGTTCATGCGCCGACAGCGCCCGCGCCTGATCCAGAATCTGCTGCAATTCCAGCAGCGCCGGTTCCAGCGTCGGCGGCAAGTCGCCCCGATCAAAGACGCTGATTTCTTCATCGCAGGTATTGTGTTCCGCGCCGAGAAACCAGCTATCCGCCGGGATGTGAATGCCGCGTTCCGCCAGCAGCGCCCGCACTTCCGGGCGATTCGCCATTGCGGCGAACGCACGGGCATTGGGGCCGCCGTGCCGCCCGCTACAGGCTCCGCAGTCATAGGCGGCGAGATGCGGGTTGCTCTGGCTGATCGAGCCGTGGCCCATCAGCACCACCAGCGGCGCAAATTGTGAAGTGAGGCCGATATTGCGCAGTAAAGCCGCGACCCGATCCGCCTGTTCAGCATCGGTGAAGCCGAGGCGCGGCTGTTGCGGCGTGGCGGGCGCGTGGTCATTCGCTGCCGCCGTGATCGCAACTTCGGTCGGCACGGCGGGAACGACTGCTGCGTCAACCGCCGCTACAAAATGGGCTTGCTCGACCGGGAAAAAGACTTTGCCAATCAAGTTCAGCAATGCCGCCGGGGCCAGCGCGTTGATCAGCAGCGCCGACGACAGCAGATTGCGCCGCACCTCGTGATAGCCCGCCATCAGCCGACTGCGCAGATCGCGCCGCCGGTTATGCAGCGCCAGTTGTGATTCGGTTCCCGCCCGCGCTGCTTCGCGCACCTCGTGGGCCGGGGTCACTACCACCGGACAAAGCGGCGTCACGTCGCGGTCATCCAGCCCGCGCCAGTTCATCACCACCCCGAAAAAGCCCGCTGCCCCCAGGGTTTCGATGCGCGGATTCAGTTCCTCGATATGGCGGCGAATGCTTTCTTCCCGATCATCAATGCAGAAAATGATTTGCGCCTGTGGCCGTTGCGCTTGCTCCCGCCGCCGCTGGTGATTATTCGCTAGTGCATTGATCAGCGCAGCGCGGTAGTGATGTTCATACGCGCATTGCCACAACGCGCCGCGCACCGCCGACGGGAGTTCATCCAGCGGCTCCAGCATTGCTTCCAAATCGGCGAGGGAGAGCGTGCGCAATTCGCCGCCGGATATTCCAAGATGCTGCGCCAGCCGGAACAGCCGCCATGCGCTGCCATGCACGGTATGAGCCTCGGATTGTTCGGCGACTGGGCTGTGCCGCCAGGTCCAAATCATGTCGGCGAGAGCGTTGCAGTCGGCCAGCGCTATTTCCCGGCATTCGCGGAATCAGGATCAGCGCCCGCGCCCGGCTGGCCAGATATTCGGGCAAATGCCCCTCATACAGGGCATAGCGGATCAGCGCCTCCGCCGGATGGGCGATGAAATAGTCGCGCAAGGCTGGCAGCGTTCCGGTCAGGCTCCAATGTTCGCGGCAAAGCGATTCGATCCACAGCCGATCCAGACAGAGCCGCACCGCCAGATAGTCGGCCAGGGTCACCGGACTGTCCTGGTTGGCCGGGTACTGCGGATGCTGCTGCCGCCAGTTCATCATCCCGGACCAGCCCGGCAATTCCAGCGCCAGGCGAGTGAGATAGCCTTCCCAGCGCGATTCAGAAATTCCCAGCCGCTGAAGTTCGGCGCTGATGGCGTCCAGCGGATCAGCAGGTAATTGGGCCAGCATCTCGCGCCAACGGGGCAATCCCGCAAAACTCCAGGCCAGATCGCTCCCGGTGAGCCGTCGCCAAGCCGCATACAAACCTTCGGCCCGACCAGGCAACCGCCACGCCGCCAGCCCTTCGTCGAGATGCGCGGCGCACAGCCGGATTAAATCCGGGCGAACCTGATCCAGCGCATCCTGACCGGTGAAGATTCGCAACAAACCTCTCAGAGTCAGGTCAGCGCCGACACTGGCGAACAGCCTCTCGATCAGCACCGAGGCATCCGCCAGCATCCGCTGATGAACAATGGGGCCTTGCGCATCGGTCGCGTCGGCATCGCGAAAACGCGCCAGCAGCGACTTCGCCAGATTCAGTTGCAAATCCACCAAATCTTCGGGATGCAGGTTGAAGGCGGGCAACTGAAAGCCCTCAAGACAGGCCCGCCATAAATCATCCAGCGCCGCGCCCGTTTCGGTGATTCCTTCGCGCCCGGCGGCATCGAGCAACCGCCGCCGCGCTGTTTCCGGCACGTCGTCCTGAAACCGGCGGGTGGCGTCGAGTTCTTCCATCTGCCAGACCAGTTGATTCAGGGTCAGAGCCTCCGCGCCGTGAATCAGCGCGATCCGCAGCGCCTCGCCCCGCTGAATATCACGCTGGCCCACCCGAACCAGCACCGCATCGGCGCGAACGTCCGGGCGCTTCGCAAAGACCGCCGCCAAATCCTGATCGGTAATCCGTCCGGCCCGGTACAGCCGGTGAAATTGCTCATCGGGCAAATAGGCGTGAATCCCGGTCAGTTGCTCCGCAGCGGCCAGCGCCTGCTCAAACGGCAGATGTTGATAACCATGCAGGGTGTTGTGATGGACGAAATTCAGGATCGGCGCTTGCCCCGGCAACACATGATCCAGATGCACGATAGCGCGTTCGACGATTTGGCGGGGTTCCAGCAGCGGTTGAGGCGATGGGCTGGCGGTCGAACCCGGCGTGACAGGCGCGGACATGAGGTCCTCCTCACTGAATAATTAACATCAGTTTAACCGCGCCAGCGGCCCAACACATTTTTTACTCGCGCTGCTCGAACACGAACCCGACGCCGTAAACCGAGCGGATGATCTCGCGCTCAGGCAATGCCTGTGTCAGCTTTTTGCGCAGATTTTTCATGTGGCTGTCTACGGCCCGCTCGCTGACATCGAGATTGTCTTCGTAGAGCAAATCAAGCAATTGAGCGCGGGAAAAAATCCGCCCCGGTCTGGCAGCCAGCGCATGCAACAGCTTGAATTCCTTAGGCGTCAGCGCCAAGTGAAACCCCTTGATCTTCGCTTGCCAGTTTTCCGCATCGATCTCAATTAAAGACGGCGTCGCCAGATCATGCGGTTGCGTCGGCATCTGGCGTGGCAGGCGGCGCAATACGGTTTTGACTCGCGCCACCACCTCGCGTGGCGAATAGGGTTTGCAGACGTAATCGTCCGCGCCCAATTCCAGACCAATCAGCCGGTCAATCTCCTCAACACGAGCAGTAACCATGATGACTGGCAGATCAGAGACCTTGCGGACTTCACGCAGAATGCTCAGGCCGTCCAGACCCGGCAACATCAGATCGAGCAGCAACAGATCGGGCGGCGTTTGCCGAATCCGCGCCAGCGCCTCGACGCCGTTGCCTTCGACCGAGGCGTCGAATCCGTCGCGCAGCAGGTAGTCAACCAGCACTTGCGCCAGATCCGGCTCATCTTCAACCAGCAGAATCCTGGTTTTTCCCATGTCAGCTTTCCAAAGGCAGGTTGATACAGATGCACAGACCACCCAGCACCGACTTGCTGGCGGTCATTGCGCCGCCGTGGCCCTGGATGATGGTTTTACAAATCGCCAGACCGAGACCCGAACCACCATGCTGTCGGCTGCGCGAAGGTTCGGCGCGGAAGAATCGTTCAAATAATCGCGGCATGGCCTGTTCCGGGGGAGCGGGCGGGGTATCGTCAAAATTGCAAACGCAATTTCCCCGGTTTGCGCCGTAGCCGCAATATTAAGATGACCACCGGCATGGGTATAGCGCAGGGTATTTTCCAGCAGATTGGCGAACACCTGCTGCAGGCGATCCGCATCGCCTTGAAGACGCCAGCCGGGGTCGGTTTTCGGCAGGGCGGCGGTGTTAAGGGCGATATCGGCTAAAGCAAAACGCGGCTGAAATTCATCCAGCGTTTCCCGCAAGACCGCCAGCGGCTTGAGCGGGGTCAACACCAGATCGGCTTGTCCGTCGTCCCGATCCAGGGTTTGACGCAGATCGTCAACCAGTTTGCTCATCTGCATCACATGCTTGAGCAGGCGGTTAAGGGTCTTTTCGTCGCTGGTGCGCACCCATCCTGCAACGCCTCGATCTCGGCGCGCAAGACCGCAATCGGAGTGCGCAATTCGTGGGAGCTGTCAGAGACCCACTGGCGGCGAAATTCTTCAGTACGAGCCAGCATCTCGGCCATTGCGTTGAAATCGCTAGCCAGTTCGCCCAGTTCATCGTTCTGACGCACCGGAATCCGCTCGGTAAAGCGTCCCTCGGCGATCTGCCGGGCGCCATCGCCAACGCCTTGATCGGGCCGAGGAACTGGCGGGCCAGTAGCCAGGCCGCGATTAGCGACAGGATCAGCGCAGCCAGGCCGGATAGCCACAGATTGCGGGTCTGCGCGGCGAGAAAAGCGGCATAACGCGATTCTTCGGTCATCGGCGCTTGCAGGGTTAGCCAACCGACCGTTTCACCCTGAAAATGGATGGGGCGATTGGTCAAGGGGCCTTCGGGGCGCGGGTTGCCCGCCAGTACGTTCCCGGCAGCGTCGCGGACGGAAAGCCGGGGCCGGATACCCAGCAAGTCAGCCGGGGGGCCGGGCCGGGGTGTGCGATCATCAA
>JAAUTD010000112.1 GCA_012031845.1 Synechococcaceae cyanobacterium SM1_2_3 | reverse complement strand
GCATTTATAGGGGAAACCGGGGTTCGACAGGCTCACCCCGAACGGTTTTGAACGTGAAGCGAAAGTCCTAGATGAGATAGGAAATCTGCTCGATGTAGGTCACCGGATTGGTCACGCCACCGGCCCAGAGGGTGTCGGTAATGTGGTCGAGCCTGCGGCGCAGTTGTGGGTTCACGTTGTTGTCCTTATGGTTCAGGCCGCCAGCACGGCTTGGTTGATTTCATCCATCACGGCCTTGAGGCCCTCCTCACCAAACAGTTCGATGCCGATATTGGCGGCGTTCAGGATCGAAAGCGGCGGCGCAAAAAGGTCGTCCAGCGAGACCTGGCCTTTGACCAGACCCCGATTCTTGAGCAGCGCCAGGTATTGGGCTTGCTCAGCGGTCAGATTCCGGGTCACCAGCCAGGCGCGGAAGTTTTCTTCTACGCGCTCTTCACGGCTTTTGAGCTTGAGCATGCCCAAGGCAGCGCGGATGAAGTCCACCAGATTGCCGCCGGGATTGCGATAGGCGCGGCGCAGATTGTCTTCGTTGAAGTAACGCTGAGGCTGGTTCAAGTGTTGCGCCAGTTCGGTTTCTTCCTCATCAGTGAGCGCCTGACCGGCCTTGATCTTGGCAAGGATGGGATCGCTGTCGGCCTGCTGGCGAACGGCCTGCTCCCAGTCGGTGACGTAATCGCGCTTGTCCACCCGCTCGCCGTCTGGGCCGATTTCGATGTAATGGACGGCATCGAGCCATTCGTCTTCCAGGCCCAGATCGATCAGTTCGCGGGCGGTCTTGGCTTTGCTTGGCTGAGATTTATGCGCATGGCCGCTGCCGCCACCGGCGAAGATGTCGGTATCCGAGTCGTTGAAATACTCGTGATTGCGGAAGAAGTCGTAAATGACGAACTGCTGTTTATCAATGTGCGGCGCGGTGCGTGCGCCACGGCCCCGCATTTGTTGATAGAGAATGGGGCTGCGCACCCGGCGGCACATGACCAGATGCAAGAGTTCGCGGCAGTCAAAACCGGTGTCGAGCATCCCGACGCTGACGGCCGCCATCGGTAACTCTTCCTGCTTGAAGCGGCGGATCAGGTCGTCGGCATGGGCGACGTCCGAAGTAATGATCTCGGCGTAGCGCCCTTGATGTTCCGGGTGCAGCTCGTTCAGGTACTGAGCCAGTCGGGCGGCGTGATGCTTGGTAATGGCGAACACCACGGTCTTGCCAGGGCCAGTTTTCTGACCAGGGGCGAGTTCCTGATAGTTCGCCCAAGCAAGGCGGTCAAACTCTTCCATCATCAGGCGATTGCTCGCTTCGTTGGTCCATTGCCGCTCGAATTCAGCCGGATCGTAATGTTCTTGATCCACGTCGGCCCCCTCGGACACCAGCGTGGTGATGCCGGTCGCAAAGCGGTAGGGCGTCAGATAACCCTCCTTGAAAGCCTGCTGGATGGGGTACGAGTAATCCGGCGCATCGTCCTTGCAGTGGTAAAACTGGAAGGTATTGCGCTCGATATACAGCGCGGGCGTGGCGGTGAGTCCGATATGCAGGGCATCGAAGTAGGTGAGCGCCGTTTGCCAGGCGCCGTAGATCGAGCGGTGGCATTCGTCGGCGATCACGACATCAAAGTAGCCGCTGGTGAATTCCGGGTAGCGGCCAATCATGGTTTGCAGCAGGCCAACGGTGATCTGCTGTTCCTGGCGCACCATGCCGGACTTGAGCCAATAACTCGAATGCCCCGGCAGCAGGTCTTGCATGGCTTCGATGGCTTGCTTGGCCAGTTGCTCCCGGTCAACCAGGAATAGCACCCGTTCGGCATGGCCGGCTTCAATCAGGCGCTTGACGTAAAGAGCAATCAGGTCGGTTTTACCGCAGCCGGTCGGCAGTTCGATCAGGAAACGGCGCTTGCCGAGTTCCACGGTGCGGTCGAGCGCCTGCATGGCCTCGGTCTGGTAAGGGCGCAGCCGCCGGGTTTCGCCCTGACGAAAATAGGTTTCGGGAATGGTAACCGTGGCCAGCGGCTGGCGTGTGCCGCGCATGTGAACCAGGCGCTCCAGATCCCGGCGCGAGAAGAACGACTGGACCATACGGGCGTCGTCATTCCGGTAATCCCAGAAGTAAATGAGTTCGCCATTGGTCAGAAAGATAAAGGGCGCGCCGATCTGCTTGGCGTAAGGCAACGCCTGCTGTTTGGCGGCGTAGGGCTGAATCGCTTGCCTCTTGGCCTCGATAACCGCCAGTGGCCGACCGCGTGAATCCAGCAGGACGTAATCCGCCCGCCCGGTGGGAATGGCGTCGCCGTCTTTGGTGGAGAGAACGATGCTTTGCGATTCGGGTTCGGCCACGATGAGCGGGGGACCGGAGGTCTTGACCTCGGTCAACACCTGCGACTTGTCCGCCGGATTCCAGTCGGCTGCCCGCAACTGATCATCAACCAGGATGCGGGCATCGGTTTCTTTGTTTGGCATCATCAAGCCCCTCATTCCTTGCGACCGATATTTCGCGGAAATTCTGCTCCTGGAAAAACGCTCCGGTCATTACAACAGAATATCCCGTAGCCGCGCCCAGCTTTCATCAATTAGTGGGCCTGATTGAAGGGAATCGTTACCGGATTTGGAAGTATTTTATCGCCGTTCGCCAGCGCCAGCTTTACTTTCTCTGGGTCATTTTCGGCATATAGCGCCCGATACAGGACATGATTGGTTGTCTGAGTGGATATGACGATAAACCTGCATTTTTCCACGGCGAATGCGTGGAGAATCAACAAATCCTCAACGGTTGCTGGAGTAAGCCAGATAGTTGTATCCATATTTTGGAAAGTTCCTGGGGGAATTCCAAAGAAGTCCGCCAGAATATGGATTCCTTAATAGACGCCTTATATTCCTTGCGTGGGTCCATAGGCTTTTCGCGCCCGGTCAAAGTAATACCTAAATTGCTGATGTGTAGTGGCGTCATTGGTCTTCTCATTCCTATTTCTAAGTAGAACCGGCTGGACTGATGCTAAAGGCAGCCGCTTCGAGAATGGCGCGTTCGGCGGCAAATGCGGTTGCAATAGCGGGTTCCGCAAATACCGGCAGAATGGCGAGCGCTTCTTGCGGGGTCTGTAGAGCCAGCCAATCCAGAGTCTCCTGGGAAAGCCGAGCTAACGGATTGCCCGCTCGTAACCGTCCGGCAAATTCTTTAACATCCACCATCCAGGGTTGCAGCCAGGCCGATAGTAGCCGATCCTCAGTGCGCAGCCGATCCAGAAATGCCTCCAATCGGCTCCAAATATCTGGAAAGCGCGCCTGCCACTCTTCATGCTCGCGCAGGCCATTCATTCGGCACAGTGCCGCCAGTAGATCGAATTGATCAAAGGCCACATCTTCAGGGCGCGGCAATAGCGGTGGTTCGGTTGCAATAATCGCGTTTTCGCATTGGATGTAGCACGGACTTAAGACCTGGTTACATCCAATGTCATTAACAGCCGGTTGCTGATCAGAATGAAATTTCATCGTCAAAGCCGTTGACTTCTACTTGCTTTGATGTAGGCGGGTTAGCCCGAGCAAAGGGCACTCGATAAACATTTTGCTCGTAGAAAAATGTCAGCTTTTCCGCATAAGGGCCGCCTGGATCGGTATAGGAGACTTGGTAATCTCCCCATGTTTACCATGCCAAATGTCCATCGCTTGCAGCCAGTCGAGTACATCCATCTGAAAGCCATCTTCAAACTGAATCCTTTGCCACGCAGGACATAAAACCCTTTTTTTGCCCCGCGAAGTGGAATAGCCAGAGGCGAATTTTCCAGCCAGTGCAGAATGTCGTTAGCGTCGTTCATGGCGGCGGGTACTCTTATAAGGTTTATTGAGGATGCTTAATGTGGCGAAGCGCAAAGCCTTTTTTCAGTTGCTATCGGTATTCACCTGTCGGGAAGCAACGCGGGTTGCTTGGCTTATCTGATTAGCAGAGTTCGTGCCAATGCCTAATAGTGAAAATAGATGATGAAAAACAATTGGTTGTTGATTAGTAGAGTTGATAAGGCACAAGGATAGAAGCGCCAGAACAATAAAAAATATTATTCCATAAGAAAATTTATTATGTGATGGCTGAACTCAACAGCCAATGTTAGGAAACAGATGCACTAGGTATTTTCGCGAGTTGCAGAACAGCTTGCGGGTGATTTACCTTTGGTGGGAAACGGGGAAGCAGCTCTGGCTCTTCACCCTGTTTGACAAGAATGAAGCGCGTGATCTGTCGCAGTGGGAGCGAAAAAAGCTCAAGGAAATGCTCAAACTTGAATTGGAGGCAAGAGATGACTAAACGCAACTTGTTTGCCGAAATCACTGAAGGTTTTGAGGCGTTGGCTCAGGAACGGGCTGGCAGAAAGACTTTACGTACTCATGAAGTGGAATGGCTGCCGATCCTGAGCGTTACTGCCGCCGACATTATCGCGCTCCGTGAGCGTCTTCACCTGTCGCGTCCATTATTCGCTCGCTACTTGCGCACTAACCCGCGCACTCTGGAAAATTGGGAACAGGGTAGGGCAAAACCTAATGCGCAAGCTGCTTTATTGATCCGCTTGGTTGAACATTACCCGGATACGGTTGAGCGACTGGCGCGGCTGTAGGTAGAAGAATCAGAGAGTGTTTTTACTCTCCAACTACTTGAATAGTAGCTAGTAATAACAAGTAGCCAAAGCGCCACCAGCTCTGTTTTTTACCACATCACATTAACTGGATAATCCCGTATGCTTTTATCCACACTTAACAAAGTCATAGATTCTTGCAGGGCTTGGGCAACCAGTAAGCGATCAAAAGGGTCTTGATGAGTTCGTGGCAGGTTGCTGAGAGTGTAAATATGTTTTGTCTCTATCGGTAATAGAAAAAAGTGCGTGGTTATGTTGGCTGGTTTCGACTATCTCTGGTAATGGCGCTAATAATTCTAGCTTCTCCAACTGTTGCTTGATCTGAATCTCCCATAACGACACATGGCTAAGAAATAAGCGATTTTCGGAATCTTTGCATAGCTGCAAAATGTGTGGAGAGCATTTTTCAGGTGTGCTGTTAAGCCATAGAAAAATATGAGTATCCAGCAACAATCTCATAACCGATCACCCGTCCAGAAACTATCAGGTAGCGGTGCATCAAAATCCTCCGCTATCTGAATCTGTCCACGGTATTGTCCGAACTGGTATGAAGTTGGAAGATGAGTCTCTGGATTGTCGTCATACAGTACGATCACCCGCGCTGCACCCGCCCGCACCTCTACCGGTAACGTGATATGAATTTCGTGGCGATCATCAATCACGGTATTGAACTCAATGGCACGCATGGTTGTTTCCTGTCGTTTTTTAGGATATCTATTCCAAATTATTCTACTTCTTCAAGCCAAATATCGTAAATTCATGGATAACCTGCTTATTCCATTGCTCCCGCTGTGTTTTAAAGTCATCTTCCGAGAGACGACTGAGTAATACTTCTCCATCGCTTTCGTCAAGACCCCAGTCAAAAAGAACACAGCCTATATTTGTCAATACAAATCTTGGATGCAATAAATTTTTCACTTTGAGATGAAATTTCACTTCAATTCCAGATGGAAGTTTTCTAGGTAAAATTTCTCGACAACGTTTCTCAAAGCGTTCTTTAGTCTCCTTGGTTTTATAATCTTCATAAGTTGTAACAAATTTGATTTGTCGAATCTTGGGCTGATGAGTGCGCTTAAGAAGGTAATCGGCAAAAGCAACTAAAACACTTAAAAAACGACCCTCAGATGGATCGAAATTTCGGTCTACTAAGATCAATGAGGTAGACATATTGATTAAATCGGCGACACTCTCCACCATATCAACGGCACGTCGTGGTACTGATTGAGTAGAAGGTGCCTTCCATTTCCTGTGGGAGTGTATGGAAGCTCCTATAGTGATAATGTCTTGTTCACCAGCGGCTGCCTTATCGTTCAAAATGCCCCTGAAGGGTCGGCGATGGTGTTCTTTGATCGCATTAGTAAGTCCAGTAACATTCTTCATCCCATAAAGGAGCTTGCCGCTCAAACAGTACATCATTATTTATCAGCTTAATCAATAATTCTATCCAAGCATTTCTCTCACTTTCCTCTTGGATCGATTCCTTGATAATTCCTCGAACAAGCTTAAACCATTTTGTCGCGGATAATCGCTAATAAGGCGACCACTGCCCGCTTCAAATGCTTGGAATAGTAAGTTAAGATTTGCAGGGTTTCTGAATAACTGGGGTGAGACAGCATATTCGTAAATAATTCCCCAAATAACCTCCGTATTTCATCAGAAAGATCTTCCTGTTCTCCGAAGTATTCTTTCTCACGTTCTTCAAAAATCCACGCGGCCAACGATCCGTAAAGCGACCGCTCTCGTCCAAACCTATACGATTGACCTGAGTGCTTCCATTTTCTGATTCGACATAATAAATAGCTACATTATTAGGCGAAAGCTTGACTTCATCTGGCGTTTGTTCTTCTGCTGATTCACGGATACGCCGCAGCAAACGCAGCAATAAATGTTCACTATGAGTCTCAATCAAGAAGAATTTTTTTCTGTCTTTGGATTGCTCGATAAACAAATCACCTAGTTGAACCTGCAATGCTGGATGAATATGTAATTCCGGCTGTTCGATAGCGACCAACTGGGCATTTGCGCCAACCGCAGCTACAACAACAGGTAATACTTGGGAAATACCGACACCAATTTCATGTGGTGTGAGTTTGAGACCACGTTTATCTTTCAGCCAAATCCGAATTTTCTCCGGCAAGAGGCGAATTATTTCAGTTATCTGACTTGCTGCTTCATCAAGCAGTTCCGATGGAACTTCCCGATAGCGTTCAATTTCAATCCGATAACCCGTATTTAATCGCTGATCATCCACAAGCCAATCGTTGATATTAGGAAGCCGTGATTTTGCTTGTGTGTCTGACCCTTGTTGACCGATCCAATAAAGCAAGTCCCAAGCTGTTAACCCCTTTTCCCAACGCAAACGGATCATCTCATTATTATTTAGGCTATCACCGGTAAAGTATCGTGAGGGAATTTCCCGAAGTGGACCAAGATAACATATAGATTCCAACCACTTTGTAACTTTTAATCTTGGCGCTAATAAGACTGAACTAAGCAAATCTTTAAAAACAACTTCCAATGCTAATAATGATGATTGGTGGGGTTTTTTTATTAACTTTTTTATTTTCCTTATTATATCTATATTGTCTGATAATTTTTCGTGTTCTTTAAAAGGATTATATGATTCTAATAATTCTTCGTATTCTCTGTTGTAAGGTAGGTCAATAGTCCTTTCTTTTTCATAATACATTCCTCCAACATTGATATCTTCATCTATACTAGACCAATGCACAAAATCAAAATTAAATAAGCGAAATCTTAAATCAGGTAATGCATCATTTTGATCAGCTAAATTAACAACCATATTGTCTAATAGAACAGAATCAGAAATAGGAATTCGACCTGAAGATTCAAAATCATGAAGTCGTTCTTCAGGCGTCTTGGATTTATTGCCCTGTACATCACTTTTGTATTTTTTAAGACACGTTGTTATCAGCCAATCCATAAGAATACCGTAATCCACCCAAATATCTTTAAAAACTGGATGTGCTACATTGAAACCACAGACGGAAGTTTTCTTCTTATAACCTTCAGCCTTTATCCTAGCTATCCACTCGCCATCTAGACCTGTTTCATAATGAGATACATAAGGACGGTTTTGATCATCATCCCAATAAATTGTTGCTTTAACATAAGCAGTTTCTACTTTAGCAAGAAGTTCTTTAGGTTTCAGCATAGGAATTGAATCGTATGGACTTCCAATGAATGGATGATCATAGTCATCTAAATATAACAAAGAAATGTCATTTTCAGCCTTAAAATCAAGTTCAAAGCAAAGCACAATACTACGCTTTAGATCATTGCCATGTACAAAACGGCTGAAACCGCCTAGATTGAAACTACTGTCGCTATGCGTGTTGTACTCGGCATTCAAGTTATAATCTTTAAACACTGAATACGCATAATTTAACGCATGAAGAATGCTGCTCTTCCCCGCGCTATTCGCACCAAACAACAGCGTAATCGGCTTCAATTCAATCCGCACCGGCTCGTCGCCAATCGCTTTAAAGTTCTGAACGGTAAATGCAGTGATCATTTCGATTTCTCAGAGATCGTTGGTGCCGAAAGCGGCGGATTGTATAGGTAAAGGTTTATCGGGTTTCATGGTCTACATCACCCAATTCACGTTCGATCTGCTCGATGCTGGGAAGGCTAGTGGCCAGCGGATCGGGTAGGGCACGCACCAATTCGTATTCTGCGACCCCAATGGGTTTGTCGATACCGGAAAGCGCGTACTCGGCCACCAAGCGGTTCTGGCTCTTACACAGCAAGAGACCAATGGTTGGTTTGTCGTCTGGCATCTTGATCTGGGCATCCAACGCAGCAAGATAAAAGTTCAGTTGACCAGCATGCTCCGGCTTGAAGGCAGTCGCCTTAAGCTCCACCACCACATAACACTTGAGCCGGGTGTGATAGAACAGCAATCAATGAAAAACTCGTCGCCACCCACCTCAATTCGGAATTGACGCCCTACAAAAGCAAAACCCGCGCCCAACTCCAGTAAAAATCGTGTGATGTGCCGGATCAGGGCGTTCTCAATTTCGCGTTCCTGTGCTTCATTCGTCAAGCCAAGAAAATCGAAGAGATATGGATCCTTTAGTGCTTGCTGCGCCAGTGCCGAATGAGGTTCTTCCAAGCGCACCGGGAAGTTGTTCACCGCCTGTCCCTGCCGCAAAATGAGACGGTTCTTGATCTGCAATTCCAGGGTAGTGCGCGACCAGCCTTGCTGCACTGCCTGCACCGCATACCATTCACGCTCAGCAGGATCATTGACCCGGGTGAGCAAACAGACAATGTGAAACCAGGGTAATTGGGCAGCAGGCTGCTGCCCAATTGAGCCAGCGGGGCAATGCTCGGCGAAATAACGCATATATTTGAGATTACGCGCCGAAAAGCCTTTCATCTCAGGGAAAGCCGCGCGCAATCGCGCGACAGCCGCTCGATCACCTTCGCGCCCCAGCCCTGGCCGGTTTGCCGCGCCAGAATGTCGCGCCCGATTTGCCAATACAGCAAGACCAGTTCACGGTTCACCGCCAACGCTGCCCGTTGCTGAGCGGTGTGAATGCGGGACTTCAGGTCAGCCAGCCAATCGGGATAACCGGTCGGGGTATCGGACAAGGCGGACGGACGGTCATTCATGGCGCGGTCTCCAGTTCCTTCGGTAAAGACGGGTTCAGCGATGGGCCTGCTGCTCCACATCAGCCAGCAGTATCTTGAAGCGCGGCCATGTCGCGAAAGACGTTTTAGCAATCGCCATGCCATCATTCCACGACGCCGTATTTCTCCATCCAGTTCTTGAGAGTCTGATAACTCGGCAGGCCCACCAGATCAGCGGCGCGGGTCTTGTTGCCTTGCGCTTCGGCCAGCGCCCGTTGCAGATAATGCCGGGCCACTTTCGCCAGTAAATCCACCAGGTTGAAGCCGGGATTCAGCGGCAGTTCCAGCACATTGTTATCTTCGCGAGCCGGAAACAGCAGCAACGCCTCCTGCGCATCCTCGCGGGTAATCGTCGCGCCTTCCGACCATAGCGCCGCCCGCCGCAAGGTGTTCAGCAACTCGCGCACATTGCCCGGCCATGCGTAGGTCAGCAGCAAATTTCTTGCGCCGGGAGAAAGATTTTTATGCTCATAACCGGGGTCTTCGCGGCCTTCCTGATTCACCTGCGCCAGCAGCCGATCCATCAACAGGCTCAAATCGCCTTCCCGCTCCCGCAACGGCGGCAGTTTCAACACCGCCACCGCCAGCCGATAAAACAGGTCTTCGCGGAAGCGCCCGGCGTGAATCTCGGTCAATAACTGGCGGTTCGTGGCGGCGATGATTCGCGCATTCACCCGAACCGGTTGCGCCGCGCCCACCCGCGTCAAAGACTGTTCCTGCACCACCCGCAACAGCTTGACCTGGGCGATCAGCGGCAATTCGCCCACTTCGTCCAGAAACAGCGTCCCGCCATCCGCCGCCTCAAACACGCCTTTGCGCTCCCGCACCGCGCCGGTAAACGCGCCTTTCTCATGGCCGAACAGTTCCGACTCGACCAGTTCCGTCGGAATCGCGCCGCAATTGACCGCGATAAAGGGCCGATCCCGGCGCGGACTGGCGGCGTGAATCGCCCGCGCCAATAACTCCTTGCCGTGCCGGATTCGCCTTCAATCAATACCGGCACCGACCGCACCGCGACTTTCTGCGCTCGCGTCACCAGCCGATCCATCACTGCGCTACGGTAAATAATGGCGCTGAATTCCGCCCGCTCTGGCGGTTCTCCCGCGCTCAAGGCGCTCAGGCGGCGATCCGCCTGTTGCAGAACATCGGGGAGAAATTCGGCGGCAATGTCGAACGGCACCGTTGCCACTTCAACCCCGTGCGCCGCCGAGGACTGAATCAGTTCAGCGGGAAAGCGGGTTTTGGCGAGCAGGAGCCATACCGCCGCCATTGCTGGCGTGCCGGGACTGAGATGAATGGTCAAGGTTGGAGCGGTTGCCGGATCAGTCGTCAATTCGGCCAGAACCTGCCGCGCCGCCTGATAAATCTCGCCAAAGTGCATCGGGCTGGACAGGGTGGCTGGGCGGGAATCCAGAACGGCGCAGGTGCGCTGCTGCAACCAGTCTCGATAGCGTTGCGTCCGGTCTGCGGGCGCGTCACTGAGCAGAACGACGGCGGGCAAAATCCTTGAATGCCGACCGGCTTGGGCGGATGGGGCCTAAGCCCGCGCCCG
>JAAUTD010000111.1 GCA_012031845.1 Synechococcaceae cyanobacterium SM1_2_3 | reverse complement strand
GAAACTCGCATCATTTGAGATACAAGCAAGACTAATGACTATATCCACTTTTTTGCAAGCCTCTGCCAGATGGATTGCGTTACGAATATCCCCTTGAATGAGAGTAAAACGTGGATGGGTAAGCGGCAGAAAATTAGTACCGAAATAACAGATATCATATACCGTCACTCGATAGCCAAGATTGATCAACTGTGGACAGAGCAGGCTGCCAACATAGCCAGCGCCACCCGTGACAAGCACATGCTTCATAAACGCTATCTCCAACTGTCAGTATGTGGATGTTAAGCAAGGCATTGAACTTAAAAAAGCAAGTTGTTCAGTAACCGTTCAGACCCCTTGGGGTAAGGGAGCGAGAGGCCGTCCGGCGCGTCGGTCAGCGATGGCGCGTTCCGAGATAGAGCCATGGAGAGTGGCCACGCTGGCGGCAGGTATCGATGACGCTGGCAAGCAGGACCACGACTCGGGAACCGCACGGCAGTGCGGGTGCCCAGACTGAGCGTGCGCAGGATCACCCAGTGCCGCAAGGCGCACTCGGCGGCGTTGTTGGTCAGGGGGAGTTCAGGATGACGCAACACCTGGAAGATGGCGTCCCAGTCATTAAGCAACTCCACCGCCAAGGCGCGCGTAGGATCATGGGCACTGTCCCGCTGTCGCTCGCATGCTGCATGCATGTCCGCCAGTTCGCGGGTGAATTGAGAGGGAAGGTCGACGGCCGACGGGCCTTCACGGGCGGCATACACTGCCGCCATTAGGGTCTCCAGCAGGTTGAGCACCTGGGTGCCAAAGGCCCGCGTGTCGCGGTGGTAGCTCTCGGCCAACCCACGCGCCTTGCGAATCAGATGCGCCCAGCAGCGCAGCCGACGCGGGAAGCTGCGGTAGGCGATCCAGCCGTCGCTCATCAGCCAGCCGGTAAAGCCGACGAGCAGGTTCTCCAGCAGTTCCTTGCCCCGACCGGCCACGTAGTAGAGGGTACCCGTGGTGGCGATGAAGGCCCACAGCCACAGACCTTGTCCCTGTTCCGGCCACGACGTTTCGTCGGCGTGCAGCAGACGACTGGCCAACACCACCGCCGCCAGTTCCTCTTCGTCCGGGGCCACGGCGGCACCCGCTTCATGCAGCGTCTGGTGGAGTGTCCCCACGCTTAACGTCACGCCCAGCCCGTCCATCAGGAATTCCCGAATCCGCGCCCGCGACAACCGAAACCGGAGCGCCAGCGCCAGCGCCACGATAAGAGTCGCCAGCCCCGCTCCTACCCGCCGCCACTCGCTCAGTGTGATTCCACCCAGCAGCGGGTCCACTACCCCCTGACCGGCCTCGGCGCGGGTCCAATGCCCGGCAGGCGCAAGGGGTCTCGTAGTAGCGGTGTCGACCACCCAGAGCAATAGGCCCGGCGCAGCTGGGTCACCCCAGTGCAGGTCGACCGCCTGAAAGCCGGTGTAGGCCACTGTCCCCACGCCTTCCGTCAGCGGCCGACCGCACCCCGCACACGCCACCGGGTAGTGGGCTTGCTCCTCATGCGTGCGCAAAACCTGGGTTCGTCCCACTCC
Source organism: Synechococcaceae cyanobacterium SM1_2_3 (assembly GCA_012031845.1). Classification (GTDB taxonomy): domain Bacteria; phylum Pseudomonadota; class Gammaproteobacteria; order Competibacterales; family Competibacteraceae; genus Contendibacter. The sequence goes on along the minus strand of JAAUTD010000111.1, from coordinate 9,356 downwards.
CGGTGCGCCGGGTTGCTTGCCGGCTTTGCGGGCCGGTTTAACTGTCGCCGACTTCGCTTCCGCCGGTTCTGCCGTCGCCAGATCCCTTTCCCCGGAGTCCGTTCGTTTCGCCCGCTTCGCCCGCGCGCTGACTCCGCTCCCAGGGTGCCCGGCTGCTGGGTGGCCGCGAGCTGTTAGTCGGCCCTGGTTCAACCGCTCCCGCGCTTCCTTCAAGTCGTCAAGCAGTTTGACCGACAGCACACGCAACGCCTCCTCCCCCAGAGAACTGAGGTAGGCTTCGTCTAATTGGCGCAGGCTGTGGTCGCTTAGGTGCATAAACGTTGATCAAGGGGTATGCGCTGTAGTTTCCCATGCACACCGCTTGGGGGGAAGTGAACGATTACGTTGTTCATAGCATCCTGATGCTATAGCCAGCAGCTAATGCATCTCGATAAAACATGTCCACCGTTTCCAAAGAGTAGGTCTCCAAGTTTTTTCCGATGAGATGAAGTTTTGACAGGATATCATTGGTAACTGTGATGATATCGCAGCCAATCGCATTGGCTTGGAAGATATTCAACAACTCTCGTGGACTCGCCCACAGCAGCTCCGCATTTGGCCGATCAGAAAGTATTTCTTTGGCTTCCGTCATGTGTGGTACCGGATCAACACCCGTATCAGCCACTCGGCCTGCAAAAACTGACACGATGATTGGAACCTCAGCAGAGATTACCTTGACAATACCTCTAACTTGAGAAAGGGTCATAATCGCGGTGATGTTGAGCGCCACACCCTGCTTCGATAAGCGTTCAATCAGGTGGGCTGCGGATTCACCCCTAGTATTGGTCACAGGGATTTTTACATTTACATTAGCGCCCCACGAGGCGATTTGCAGGGCTTGACGCTCCATCTCCGCAAATCATCAGCGAAAACCTCCAGCGATACAGGGCGACCAGACACCTTTGCTAGTACTTCACGACCAATACCTCATAGTCGGTAATATCCGCTTTTCGCATCAGGGTTGGGTTAGTGGTAAACCCCTTGATGAGTGGATTAGCAGCCATTTTCAGAATGCCTTGCATGTCTGCGCCATCGGCGAAAATTTTAGTGCGAAGTTCATTAAGCGTGATCAAATTTAATATCCTTTAGCTTCAAAACTTTTGCGTTATATAGCGACCATCAACCGTTCACGCTGTAAAATCCAGCGCACAGCTTCGCCGAGGGATTGCACAGTGGCTGTCTGAGCAGTTGGCCGATTCTCTTCCATGTACCCTCGATCAATAAAAATTGTTGTGCAGCCAGCGCTCACACCTGCTTGCACATCGCTTCTCCTGTCGCCAACCAAGTAACTTTTCACCAGATCCAGATTCCACTTTCTTGCAGAGTCTTTCATCATGCCTGTTCCCGGTTTACGACGTTCGGTAGCTTGATTATGAGTCTCAAAACACACCTCAATATCGTCAATGGCAATCTCACGCCGCAGTCGATCATGCATTGCTTCTACAACCGACTGAGCGACCAAACCGGCACCAACATCCGGTTGATTGGTTACAACAACCACAATAAATCCCGCATTTTTGAGTGCTAAAACTGCATCAGCAGCATCTGTATAAATGACAAAATTTTCCAGTCGCCTCGGCGCAAAGGAACGCCCATCACGAAACTCCGGGACTGTCAGCACACCATCCCGATCCAGAAAAACAGCCTTTGCAGAGTTCATTAGACATTACCAGAAACCAAAGGAGCCAAAAGCTGAAAAAAATTAACTTGTTGATAAATAATAACTTATCTAACAATAAATCAAGTTCTGTTACTGTTTCTGGTAATGTCTATTGTGGAATTTCATGATTCATTAATTATGACCTGTTACCACTTAGTCTGCTGATTTTGCAGTGCGGGATGGGATACTAGGCAATGCCAGACCATAGCTTGGAACGCTTCGGTATAAGGGGTAACCCATGTTGGATTAATCATTGGTACGATCACCACCACGTCCGCCACTGTTGCTGTATAGCCGCCATCGCGTCCAACCACGCCAAATACATGTGCGCCACATTCCTTGGCAGTTTTCAGTCCATGAACCAAATTCATGCTGATGCCGTACTCTATATTGCCGCCGCCGACTGAGAATACTAACACGCCATCTTTGTCGTTAATGCGACTGGTCTTCAGCCAGCCAGCAAACACAGTCTCCCAACCATCGTCATTAGTTCTAGCTGTAAGCTCGGCAACATTATCTGTCGGCGCATAGGATTCGATCCCGCACAACTTGCGAAAATCGTTGACCGCATGGCTGGCGTTGCCCGCACTCCCACCAACACCCAGAATGAACAACCTACCTCCTTGTTCACGAATTGCAGAAAGACTGTGGGCCATGCGCTCAATCGCACCATAATCAATTCTTTCACAAACTTGCGCAGCACCCTTAAAAAAATCAGAGACGTGATTCATTCGATTTCATCCTATATCTTTTGCCGCATTCTTCTATTCTAAGATAGAAATAGTATTAGCCAGTAGATGAAGGTTTGATTCGCCATAGATACCCACTTGGCGCAACAGTGACAAGTAGTTTATTGCAGATATTAGTGTCAATTTCAAACTCCGGGTGGCTCCTGAGGTATTCCCACAAAGCAGTTTTTGGATTGTTGCCTGGACCCCAGGAACGATCGGGATAAGCGTCGGCAGGCATGTCTTCGATCAGGGTATCAAATACCACACAATAGCTACCTACAGTGGTTAGCGGTGCGTAGGCTTCAAGCTCGGCCAAGACATGATCATGGGTATGGTTAGAATCCAGACAGACCAACACATGCTGTCGACTACACGCTTTTTCTCTAACCAAGGTAATAACTTCCGGGGCAATGCTAGAACCTTCGATTAAAGTAATGCGCCGGAACATTGGGTGTTTCTCAATAGCCTTGCGGTTATGCGGGCGAATCTCGATGTCAATACCCAATACATCAGCATCCTTCGGACCACCACAGGCAGCGTTTAACTCCAGCATAGAAGCATAGAAGATGAGCGAACCGCCATGAGCGATACCAGTTTCAATAATCAGATCCGGTTGGATCCGCCAGATGACTTCCTGCATCGCTACAATATCCTGTGGATACTGGATAATGGGGCGACCAAGCCAAGAAAAGTTGTATGAATATCTTGGGGTTACCGATGCCTGGGTAAAAATTAGCGCAGCGGATTTTAATGCTTCATTGCGCCCGTTGGCATTAATTCGTTCTTGGACTTCTCTCTCAAAGCTCATAGCAATCCAATACCAGAGTTGTTAAGTTCAGTAGTAGCAAACATTTTCTGAAGCAACAGAAACCACTCTGCTCAAATAACGGCAATAACAACAATTTCCGTAACTCCACCACTACATATTCTTGCCCCGGATGGCGTGTGGTCGCCCGATGATGCGGGGGTATGCGGGCGATCCTGTACCGTGTCGTGCGCCTGCCAGATCCGGATCGTGGTTTCACTCACCCCGAACTCATTGGCTAACCCAGCGACCGAGAGGGTCGAGGCTTGCAAGAAGGCCACGCTATTTGCGCATAGTCGTCGCGTTCGCATGAAGTCGAATTCGCATCACTCTCTCCAGCAGATCGCGGTCATTAAATCCTGCGTAAACCTCCGTAATTCCAGCAGACGGCGGCCCCGGTTGTCAACACAATCATCCGGCACCCGACAGACCTCCATCACAAGACTTTTTGTAGTGCCATAAATCATGCTTATCCCAAAATTACATCCAAACAATGGCGGTTTTACCCCAGAATGCCATCGGCTCGTAGTCTGGATAAGGATAATAGCCAAGATTAGGCGTGATTTTCCAATCGTTTTGCTCTATCCATTTTTCCACCAACCGCTGAACCGAAATTGGTTCACCCGCGCAGACATTAACAACCCCGACGTAACCACACAAGGCCAATTTGATAAGCAATCGTGCCACTTCTTTTACATGTAAGTAATCCCTCAACTGTTCACCACCGGACATATTGAATACTGTATCACCTCGCATAACTGCTGCCTGTAATTGAGAATACAAAGAATTAGATGATTGTCCATCGCCATAAAGGTAAAAGAGTCGCGCCCAAGTCAATGCAAATGGATGAATAGTACGCAGGAATTCAAGCTGTTGCCTTAATGCATCCTTGGCGTAACCATAGGGATTACACGGTAACGGAGTCAGGTCTTCCGATAGTGCCCCAGACTGCATACCGTATTCAAAACAGGTTCCTGCAACCAGCAAGGCTGGCAAACCTGCCTTAACCAGATGCTTCAGAAAGTTATATTGCCGGGGTAATTCGGTTTCAAAATGATGCAATGATTTATAATTTGGCAGTCCATCCCAAGCAAGATGGATTAATAAGTCTGGGCGACCAAGGCGATCATAGCTGTCGGTGTCTGTCTGAGCGATATCCATCTCCACAACATGAACAGCCACGCCAACATTAGCCAACCGTGCGGCGGAGCGAGTTACAGCCACAATTGGCGCTGTTGACCGACGCGCTAATTCCGCCAGCACATACCGACCAACAAAGCCGCTAGCGCCAGTAACGGCGATCTTCAGGGAATGTTGTGACGCCATTTTGGCTTCACGTGGATGCTGGATCAGCATGGCTCAATGCTCAGCGCCTGTTCCGAAAACTACTTCCAGACTCCCCGCATCCAACACCCGTTCGCTCCAAACCTCCAACTGCTCCAGCGTCGCCATCTGCAACTTCGCCTCCGCCCAAGTCGGCAGTTCGCCGAAGCGCCGGGTCAACAGTCGCCGCAACACCCGGGTTTCACCCTGCTGCAAGCCCTGCTGCAAGCCTTTCTTAATCCCAATGCGCTCAACACTCGTGACGTACTGCATTACTCGCTTCTCCTCATACTGTTGCAATTCCGCCCATAACTGATCCTCTTCTGCATCCGGCAATTGCATCATCCAATCCAGAAACCGAAACAGCTCCAATACATCCTGCCGTGCCCAGCCTCGTTCGTATAAGCCTTGCACCAGCCGCCATTTCCACCGATAGTGCGCCCCGGAGTCTTTAACCGTTTCCTGAGCCTTCAAATGCGCCAACGTCACAACGGCGAACGGATTCCGGTGAGATTCCAACTCCGCTCCCGCCCCCAGTAGTCCAGCAATTTGACGATGGGATAGCGCAACTGCATTTCGCATCCCCATAACGCCTGCCGATATCGTGTGGGCCGCTGATCGGTCAGCACCACCAGACTGACCACCGGTCGCTGGTAGCGGTCGTACAACCGGCTGTAATACTGGAACATCCGCTCGGCGAAATGAGCCTCATACTGCCCCTGCACCTCAACATGCACTAGCACCCAGGTTTCCTCGCCATCCCGTCTCAGCTTATCGGCATAGCGCCGTCCCAACTCGGCGTTCCGCAACACCTGCTGCAACTCCTTGCCCAGAAATTCGTAACCCCGTTCCCAAGCAATTCCCGCATGAACCACCGGAAAGTAAAACTCGCAAAAGGATTCAAAATACTGCTCCAGCGCCTCCTTCCACGGTGAATCATAGTCGCTGGCTGGCGCCTGATCGTCCATTCCTTAGTCCTTTCGCGACTTTAATTATAAACTCACGCCGCCAACAGCATTCATCACATATCGCACTTCAGCTTTAGTGATCGAGTGATTTATTTAGTAAATTTAGCAGATGCTTCGCCACAGATACACCAACACAACGCTGTTCAATCCAAGTCGTGGCACTGCTTGCTTCACCAAAACTTCAGCGTAAAACCTGGGCGATTCTTAATCTCCATCAATTCATCACCCACTCCCAGCACCACTAATCCTTGTCGTTCAGCATAATTCAATACACTCTCCTCCACTGCCAGACTCGCCAGAATACCTACCACTGGGTAATGGGCGTACTCCGGGAAAAATTCTCGAAACGCCGCAACTTCCTTAGTCACGAGATGATCCACATCCGCACTACGCAAGGAACTCTTGGTACTGTTCAAACCAACCTGTTGCCCTTCCGTAATCGCGATCGCGTCGAATTCCCAAGTCCGGCCATCCTTTAACTTTCGCTTGCGCCACACCGATAAATCCGCCACTTCCTGCCCCAGCACTTCCCGCACGATCCGTGGCAAGCTTGGCGCTACCAAATCTTCTACCAGCGTCCCCATCTTATTCGCCAGTTCGCCCCATCGCCGGTTCATCTCCCGATTGGCTTGGCGTGATTCGTTTTGAAGTCGCTCACTTCGTCTTTAAATCCTCCCATCTCATTTTTGAATTCTTTCATTTCGTCCTTGAATTCTTTCATTTCGTCCTTGAATTCTTTCATTTCGTCCTTGAATTCTTTCATTTCGTCCTTGAATTCCTTCATTTCGTCCTTGAATTCCTTCATTTCGTCCTTGAACACCCGCAGTTCCGCTTCCGTGCGCATTTGAGAGTTGTATAGCTTGTTGAACTCGATCCCCACGTTGAGAACGAATTCTTGTATCGATTCTTCGAGTCTATCGACTCGTTCCACGACCTCGGACATGAAGTACTCTCCAAATTTCACTGCCAGATTTTCAAATGGGGAATGGCCGTAACGAACTGTCCACCACATTCCTGAATATAGCTCAGTTGCGCCATAACCTCTTCCTTCAGATTCCAAGGCAAAATCAGTACCACATCCGGTTTTCTTCATGCAAACGGGCTTCGGCCACGATGGGAATGCCAGGCTGCCGGGGAGAAACTTACCCTGTTTGGCCGGATTGCGATCCATCACCCAAGGCAATAAATCGGGCCGCACACCGGCATAGTTAAGCAGCGTATTCCCCTTGGCGGCTGCACCGTAGGCCGCCACTTTCCTACCTGCCCGCTTCGCCTCAATCAGAAAAATCAGCAGATCATTCTTCACTTGGTCGGCCCGATCCTGGAACCCAGCGTAGTAGCCTGATGTAGACACACCAGCGGCGGCTTCGTCGGCAAGCAATTCAGCAACGCGGATACTAGGCACGTGCGCACCGATATCCTGGCGCTGAGCAAACACCCGCAGGCTTCCCCCGTGAGTCGGCAATTCCTCCACATCAAACACAGCAAGACCGTTGCGCTGGAAGATACGAGTTATCGCCGTGAGCGAGAGATAGGAAAAATGCTCGTGATAAATCGTATCGAACTGGTTATCAGCCACTAGGCGTAGTAGATGCGGAAACTCGAAGGTGGCGACTCCCATTGGTTTCAGCAACAAGGCAAAACCTGCAACGAAGTCGTTAATGTCCGGGACATGGGCGAGAACATTATTGGCGATGGCTAGATCGGCCTGTCTGCCCTGTTCCGCCAACTTGCGTGCGAGCCGCACCCCGAAAAAATCGGCAACAATGCTAATGCCTTTTTCCCATGCGGCGGCGGCGGTGCTGGCAGTGGGTTCAATCCCCAGGCAGGGAATGCCACCCGCCTTAACATATTGCAGCAAATAGCCGTCATTCGCCGCTACTTCAACCACATGGGACGCTGCATTCAGGCTAAACCGCTCGATCATTGCCGCAACATAGGTTTCGGCGTGTTGTAGCCATGTCGTGGAAAAAGAACTGAAATACGCATAGTCGGCAGCAAACAGTTGATCCGCTTGAGCGAAATCCTCGGTCTGCGCCAGCCAGCACACCTCGCACACCAGCACTCGCAACGGAAACCACCGTTCCGGGATATGCAAAGTCCGCTCGTCGAGATAAGCATTGGACGGTGGTGCACTGCCCAGATCAATAAGTGGCAGGCGCAGTGGTTGTCTACAGTGGCGGCAGTTCATACAGCGATTCCAGCAAAATTAGCCGACATGAAGGCATGATTTTGATCACGCGGTGAAATATCGGTCAGCGGTAATGGCCAAGTGATCGCCAGCCGGGGATCGGCAAAATGTAATCCTCCTTCAGATTCCGGGACATAGGGCGCGGTATGCAGGTACAGTAGTTCTGCGTCATTACTCAGTGTCTGGAATCCGTGGGCGCAGCCTTCTGGGATCAAAATCATCACGCTATTTTCTGCATTGAGTTCCATTCCAACCCATTGTAAAAAAGTGGGCGATCCCATCCGAATATCTACCGCTACATCGAGTACCGCCCCACGCAGACAAGTAATGAGCTTGATTTCGGCATGTGGCGAATATTGAAAGTGCAAGCCACGCACACTGCCCCGCTGGCGAGTCTGGGAATGATTGATCTGCGCGATGTGGCGAGAATTCAGCACTGCTCTCAAATCTTGCTCACAAAACAAGCGGGTTAAACGTCCGCGTGGATCACCCAACGTGCAACCGTAGCTGGTAAACACCAGCCAGCGTTGTGGATGCAATCTCGAAACGACTCACCGCACCTCCCAATAACTATTGATCTGCGCCAACGTCACCGCTCGCATATCCCCTCCCGCCTGATGCGCTCGATACCAGGCCACTGTTTCCACCAGCGCTCGCGCCAAATCCCAGCGCGGTCGCCAATCCAATCGCTCATGCGCCTTGGCGCAATCCAGTCGCAAATAATGCGCCTCGTGCGGATGCGGATCGCCGTCCTGACGCCAGCCTGCACCCTCACCCCACAAAGCGGCCAACCGCTCCGCAAGTCTGCGCACCGGCCAGGCATCCTCCTCGCTCGGACCAAAATTCCAGCCTTCGGCGAAGGAACCTCCCTCCATCCACAACCGTTCCGCCAGCAATAGATAACCACTCAATGGATCTAGGACATGCTGCCAGGGCCGAACCGCTTCAGGGTGGCGAATCGTAACGGGCTGGCGTCTCTGAAAGGCGCGGATGATGTCCGGCACCAGCCGGTTTTCCGCCCAGTCGCCGCCGCCGATGACATTGCCAGCCCGCGCCGAGGCCAGTCCCACGCCATGTTGCGCATAATTCGTCGAGGCAAAGAATGAGGCGCGGTAGGCAGCGGTCACCAGTTCTGCGCACCCCTTACTACTGCTATAGGGATCGTCGCCGCCCATTGGATCGTTCTCACGATAGCCCCAAACCCACTCACGATTGGCATAGCATTTATCGCTGGTGACATTGACTACTGCGCGTACCCCGCCTACCTGACGCACGGCTTCCAGCACATGTGCCGTCCCTAGCACATTGGTTGCGTAAGTCACTACGGGTTGCTGATACGACTGCACGACCAGTGGTTGCGCCGCTAGGTGAAACACAATTTCTGGTTTGCATTCGCTCATCACTGCCCATAGGGAATCATAATCGCGCACATCACCCAGAATCGAATCCATGTTTGCGCCTACCTTGGCCGTCTCAAACAAACTAGGCCGGGTTGGCGGTTCCAGCGCGTAACCCGTCACCCGCGCACCCATCTGCTGCAACCACAGACACAACCAGCCGCCCTTAAAACCAGTATGGCCGGTGACCAGTACCCGTCGTTCTAGCCAGAATGCCGGATTCACGGCCAAATCTTCCAGGG
>JAAUTD010000110.1 GCA_012031845.1 Synechococcaceae cyanobacterium SM1_2_3 | reverse complement strand
CACGGATTATGCTTAATTTCAATTTATATTATTGATTTATATTGGAAATACTTATGGATTTTCGCTATAATTCCTCGTATTAAATCCGCCTGTAACGTCTGGAGCAACCGATGAAGACTGAGACCCGCATCCCACAACTCAGCGAGTATTCGTTCGATGCTGCACTTTTATGGTTTGCTGAAATGCAGCAGCGGGGGTTGCTGTTTCATCCAGATGATGATCCAGCAGACATCATCGTGATTGCCAGTGGTGAAAAGATGCTCAGCGATCAGGAAGCGGATGAAGCCCGTGCCGTGATTGATCAGTTGTTCGCTGCGCTAGGCGAGAATGTTTATGAGGCCGCCTATCCGGTTATGATGAAGGCTTGCGGTCAAAGGCTGGATGCCTGACTAGGAATGATGCTGGCAGGTTTAGATCATCAATCCATGCGGATACCGGCCACTGAAACGCTGATCAAAGTGTCATTTCATGCAAATTCCCATTGCCGGACTCGCGCCCTCTAACTTCGATGCGAAGTATGCCGTACCCGCGCCACAACCGGACCGGACAGATTCAATCATTGACACGCAGATCCGGATTATTGACCTGTTTGCCGGTTGTGGTGGAATGGGCGAGGGTTTCGCTACGTTCAGGACTCCTGCTGGCCAGGCGCCATTCCGGATGGTGGCTTCGGTGGAAAATGATCCTGCTGCCTGCCGGACGCTGCGGCTACGGAGTTTTTACCATCATGCCCTTCAGTCCGGTGACCCAACGGCGCTGGATGCCTATTACGCCTATGTCCGTGGCGAACGGGACTCGCCGATAGCTGCCGGTTGTCTGTCCACCGCAATGGCCTGGCAGGCGGCGCAAGCCGAGGTTGTGGAGCAGACCTTGGGTGAACCGGAAACCGCCGGTAAGCTGCGGCGTCTGATCGAGCAGGCGCAAATCACTCCCCGCACCCCACTGGTGTTAGTCGGTGGGCCTCCCTGTCAGGCTTACTCTTCGGCTGGCCGTGGTCGTAATGCGGGCATTGCTGACTACCGGCCGGAACTGGACGGACGTCACTTTCTGTACCGCGTCTATCTGGAACTGCTGCGCGACTATAAGCCGGTTGCGTTTATTCTGGAAAACGTCAAGGGGATGTTGTCCTCACGCATCGCTGGCCGACGGCTGTTTCCACGTATTCTTAACGATCTATCCAGTCCCGCTACGGTTGCGGGTGGAAAGTCGTCTTCCCGTTCCTGCTACCGGATTTATTCGCTGGTCAATGGCGCTTCATTCCGGCATGGGCAGGATGCCTCATTGATTCGCCCGGATGATTTCATTGTTCAGGCCGAACACTTCGGAATTCCTCAATCCCGGCATCGGGTGATCCTGTTTGGGTTGCGTGAAGATTTGGCGGATACGCTGGATCGTTTGGAGAGCGATCTTTCGCGTGTCAGCGTGCTGCTTGGAGCAGGAGAACAGCGCTTCCCTCTCTCCACCCAGCAGGCGCTGGCCGATCTGCCGCCGCTGCAAAGTAGCCTGTCCTGGCGCAAATCCGCCTGTGAGAAGGGGGAATGGGCAGACACCCTGAAACCGTTATTTGCTGATGTTGCGCGGGCCATCCAGGAACCGGCACTACGGGCGGCCTTCGAGGAGGCTGCCGGTCAGGTCGTTACGTTGAACCGGCCACAATGGGGCCGTAGCGTGATTCCACGGGACAATGCCGGATTCTCAACGGAACTGCCTGAAGAACTGGCCGCCTGGTATCGCGGCCAGGATCCAACGCTGGTGCTGAATCATGAAACCCGCGCCCATATGCCCGAAGACCTAGCGCGCTATCTGTTCTGCGCCGTTTATGCTCGGCAGAAGGGTATTTCACCCCATGCTTCCGATTTTCCAGATGTGCTGGCCCCGCGTCACCGGAGCTGGACATCGGGCAAATTTAACGACCGGTTCCGGGTGCAGCTTGCAGACCAGCCGGCAACAACGGTGATGAGTCATTTAGCCAAGGACGGACACTACGCCATTCATTACGATCCTGCGCAGTGCCGTAGTCTGACGGTGCGTGAGGCCGCACGGCTGCAAACCTTCCCGGACAGCTATTTCTTCGAGGGTACCCGCACCAAGCAGTACATTCAGGTCGGTAACGCAGTACCGCCGTTTCTGGCGCGACAAGTGGCTGCCGTAGTCTGGAAGTTATTGCGGCATTTAGGCTATGGATAACCCTGCTCATGACCGACATCGTGGATCGCGCTACCCGTTCGCGGATGATGGCGCACATTCGCAGCCGGGATACCGCACCTGAATTGGCGGTTCGGCGCGAATTACACAGTCTGGGTATCCGCTACCGTCTGCACGACGAAAAGCTGCCTGGCCGTCCAGATATCGTCATCAAACGACTCCGCACTGTAATTTTTGTCCACGGCTGTTTCTGGCATCGCCATCCCGGCTGCCGACTGGCCTATACCCCAAAGTCCAATGTTGATTTCTGGCTGCGCAAGCTGGAAGGCAACGTGGCGCGGGATAGAGTTAATCAATCCCGGCTGGCGGAACTGGGCTGGCGGGTACTCACCATTTGGGAGTGCGAAACCCGCAACCACGAGGCGCTGCGGGAACAACTGGCTCAGTGGCTGGCACTCGAACACGGAGAGAGAATCACGGGCTGATGGATTCCGGTACTATCGTTATCCCGATGCCAAAAGTTGCATCTGCAGGAAGCGTGGATGCCCCACTGCCTGACGGTTTCAGTTCCGGGATGCCATCCAGCAGCGGGCTGTAGGTTCCCTTTTGCACCGCTGTCCAGCATTCCGGTTTCTTAGCCCATTCGGAAACCATCCGGCCATTAGCGGATTTTTGTAGTTTAGCGTTGACGGTTTGCGCCCATTGTTTCATCTGCTGTTCCAACTGAGGCGACAGCCCCTGCTGCTGCCAGATACGGTCCAAGTCCAGCCGGTCGTTCAGGCGATGACTCAACAGGGCCACCAGATAAGTCGTGATATTGGCCTGAAACGCCTTGAATGCTGGCCGAACCAGTTTCTGGGCAGATTTGAAAAGAATAGCCTTGGCAATTGCTTGTTTGTAAAAGGTGGCATCGGGGGATTGTGGCCAAGGGCTGTTTTCAATATCCAGACTGTCCATGAAGGCGATAAAGCATTTCTGTGAACCAAGGCTGACCAAGTGGGGTTTTTGATCCCAAGTCATTAGGAACTTGGCCAAATCAGTCTTGGTAATTTTGCGCGAAGAAAGAATTTTCTCCTTGATTTGGCGCAATTTTGCAGGGGTAGTACCTTCACGGGCTAATAGTGTCTTATAGCTGCCAGCAGCCCGTTCATAAAACCACTGTGAGTCGCCATCGGGACAGTAGATAGTGTTAGCGAGTTTCTCAATTTCGACATGGAAAGACCGGTTTGCCGACAAATCGGCCTGCCTGACTGCATTCTGACTGTTGGCATAACGAGACACCGCCGAAATCATGTTCTCCTCGGCTTCGGCATCATCAGATCGCAGAATGATGATTTTGGCAGGAATGCGAACCCGCTTTAGATCGGTTTTCGGTTCTTTCTTCTTGGTGAAATAAATTGAAGCGGTTGTTTGCCCGCCATTAACGATTTGCATTCCCCCCATCCAGAGAATGCCAGGAAGTCCACCCACGGCATTTTCCAGCTTGATCTCGTCGGCCAGAATCACAATTCCATTGTTGTAGGCCATAAAGTGTTCAGGGTTATTTATCAGGGTGTCCCTAATTCCTCGATTGACCTTTCCAGTCACGCTGAGAAATGAGCGGACATTGGCTTCAAGCAGTCGCGCTCCATATTTCTCATAGACAAATCGCAGCACATCTCCGGGGATCACGGTCAGTGCATAATCATAGTCAGACATCTCACCCTCTACATAAATACAGGGAAGCGCACTGCCAGCGATTTCCTTGAAATTAACAGTGATTTCATCACGAGGCTTACCTTCCGCCCAATGGCGATGCAACCGTTCGATGTCCATCACCTCCAGCTTGACTGTTTTGCCGCTGATTTCCCTGGATTGGAAGATTTTTGTTGCAGCCTGCTGGTCAGTCAGGACATATATTCTGATCTGGTCGAGAGTTGGATAACAGTCTTTGATACTTATGGCGAGGGCGTAGGCGTCGCTGGATTCGTCCATGCTTTTTAATAGTTTTCCTTCAGCACAGCCCTTGAGAAACCGCAGGCACTGCTCTGTAGCTTTTTTGTTTCACTGTCGGCAATAGATTTCAATTCATCGGCGCCCAAATACAGACTCACGAACAGATCAAGTTGATCAGTATCGTCGGACAGGGCATAGCCGCTGAGACGAAGCCTCGCGTTGCCGAAGCTGGTTTCGTGGTGGCAAGCGACAGGTTCAAAGGTCATGCCGTTATCGGCCATGTGCTGCATGACGATTTCGGTAAATGCCTGTTCCACGTAGGGTGTTCCGCCATCCGTGTTGTTGATGCGTTCCCTGACTTCGGCCTGGGTTTGCCGCAGAAAATCAATTAGTTCCATGCTGTATTCTCGTTATGGAGCAGGATATCAGCCAGGGTCAGGTCTTCGCCTTCAATCCGGTCGAGATCAATTTCGTAGCGAACTGTGCTGATTTCGTGTGGCACGTTATGCCGGGTGAGGCTGGGAAAGTGATCGTCCACCCGTAGCAGGCGGCTTCGGTCATGGACAAAGCACCGGGGATAACGATCCGCCAAAGCATCGGCATAGCCGGTATGCAGCAGCAGCGTGTTGAAGGTGTGCAACACGGCGGGATCGTTTCGCAGCCGGAGCCGAACCTCTTCGACCCGTCTGGAAAGATTCAGCCCCTCCATGTCGGCGCTCAGATGCAATCCAGCTAGGTAGAGCGGTTCTTCAAGGCGTGAATCCAGTTGTTCCAGCGACTGTATCTTGACCGGAAAGCCCTGTTCAGAGGCTGTGGTCTTGACTTCAATGGCCCAAGTGGTGGTTTCAAAGTCATGCAGGCCATGCAGCGGCCCACGCCAAGCCTCTACTGCCGCTAAACTGTTCAGTCCTGCATCCAGCAGCAGCGCCAGCAGGATTAGTTCGCCATGCAAACCGAGTTCGGCTTCTGCGCTCAACAGTCCATCCCGTCCCCGGCGCATGAAGTTCTGCCAAGCCCGAATCCGTTCCAGAAACAGCCGGAAGATTGCGCCTTCATCCAGACCGGACGCAGCATGTAGCGTCGAGATCATATCAGCCGCCATGAGAGTGAACATTTCAGAATCGCCCGCTGGCTGCCGCACCAGCCCAAACCAAACTCGATCTGGATCGGTGGAATCCATATCAACATTCATAACGGTAAAGCCATGTCCTTTTGGCAGTTCAACCGGCATAGTCGCCAGTTGGTGAAACCCGGCCAGCAGCCCCTCCTCATTGCCGGGAAAGCGTCGGCCTGCCCGCAGATGGCAATAGGCATAGGTGGCTACGGGGATGAAACGCCAGCCCGGTTCATTCGTGTGGCCTGCCAGCGCCCGCCAGGCCGCCAACAGAACCTCGCGTTCATTCGGCAGCGCCATATTCCAACTCCCACTGTTCCCAAAGCAAATTATCGACCTTGTATTCCACTTTTCGCCCTGCATTGCTGCCGGGGAAGCTGATGCCAAATGCAATAACGGGTGTGGTATGGCCGAGCTTTGCGTGTCCTGGATCGAGTGGATAAAGCAGCAGCAATCCGTGTTCGGGATGCGCCGCTACACCTTCAGCCCCAAATCCCCGAATTTTGCGGATGGCCGGGCCACTGGGTATTTTGGGAGGTTCCTGGTTCTCATTGAGCCGACCCGGATCCGGCTTGAAGCTGTGTTGGGTGTCCGCCAAGGCAGCCAGCCAAGCCGACTCATCGAGATTAATGGCTTCATCGCGAGGAGAAAGCAGCCGACCGATAGAATAGCGATCCGGGTGTTCGCCCTTTCGGGCGCGGTTCAGCATCTTGATTTCCAGACGTTCCGTTATTCGGGCTTTTTCGCCATCACCCGCGATCAACACCACAGTCCAGGAGGTCAGTTCTCCGATTTCAGCCATTGATCCAATAAATTCGGCCAGCAGATCCCCGTTGACCTTACGGGCTGCGGGGTGTGTTTGATACCGATTCAGAAATTCGATAACCGGTTCGTGAGACACGGCATTCCAGAGAAAGCCGCCTTCCCACGACTGTCGGCTGCCATTTCGCCAGCGTTCAGGACTGAGTTCATCGGGCGAGCCGAGCGCATTCAACAGGGCTTGGGCTGCTGCCAGATTGCGCTGCAATGGCTCCTGATCCCGGTACAGTGCGACTGTTTCCAGAATACAGCCGCTGAAAGACAGCATCATGCTGCGGGCGGTACGCATTTTCAGCGGCGAGGTGACCATCAGCACCGGATGTGACTGCACCCGCAAACCGTAATCGCGGGGAGTCCCGCCGCTTTCGGCCATTAGGTCAAATTCCTGGCGCAATTCCTCGCTGGCATCTGCGATGTGCCCAAACCACTCGATCAAATCGCCAGTGGTGTAGAGTCGGCAGACATCCAGATAGTCGGGCCGGTAGCCAAACCAGCGCCCCATCTGCATAAGCGTGTCGTACATGCGGGAGGCCCGCAGGAAGTAGCTGACGCTCAGACCCTCCAGAGTCAGACCCCGGGCCAGCTTGTCACCGCCAATAGCAATGATTTTCAACCCGGTTCCTGATGCTCTACATAGTCCAGCGCATCCTTCGCCGTGCCGTTAATTGTGCGTACCTGAACATCCTCAACGATCTCCGGCAATATCGCCAAAATGTCGGACCAGGAAGGCAACACAGGGATGCCGCCCGTGACGTCTTCATTGATCCCGGCGCTGGTCGGAATGAAATCCCGTTCCCATAACATCGCCAGGCGATCAAGCAGAGAAAGGTGATCAACCTTTCGTTGCAGCCTTTGCCGGATATGCTTCTTATGTGCCTCGATCTGGCGGGCCACTTCCTTCTGAACCACAGTGAAGCGAGTGACATGAACCAGCATCGACATATGTTCGCGGCTCTGTCCACGCAACTGGCGCACCGCGCAGGAAAGCAAAAACGCATCAATAGCCTCCACCAGCGAAGGTGGCAAACTGTCCTGCCCCTGATAGAGTGGATTGTGGCCGTTTTTATGCCGCTGAGGCATCCAGCCCTGAGTGCCATCGCCGGTCGCATAATCAGTGACTTCGCGGATCAGCGGCAGACCGTCTTCGCGTAAATCGCCAACGCGCAGCCCAAATACCCGGGCCGGCCGACATAGTTGGAAGGAGCGGCCAGATTGATAATGAACGCGGCGGGAAACAGATCGGGGCCTTCTTCTATGGTCACACCCTGCCGGTGAATGAAAATATTGGCAAACGGTGTGGCCGTGTAGCCCACATAAGCCGAACGGCTGAATGCATGCAGAATCTGGCGCACCAGCCGGTTGATGGCAGTGGGTTCGTGCTGTGGGTCAGGATGTCCATGTTCGTCGAAAATCTGGTTACCCGTATTAACCGAAGCATGATCGGCTTCGTCATCAATCAGCAGCAGGGGCAGGTGGGTTACGATTTTTCGCCCCGTCTCCTGATCTCTGGTCTTGGACAAATGATTACGAGTCCAGCGCAATAGTTGAGTAAGGACGGTCTTGTTCTTCTTAACTACGAACAATAACGGCTTACTGTCTGGGCTAATACCGGAATGCTGGGCGACTTTAGTGTTGAAATCACCTTTTTGTGAACGGGTAGTGGCAAAGTCGGGGTGAATGTTAGGGTTGCTGTTGATTTCGCCTACGCCAATGATGCGGCGGGTATCGCTGGTCGCGGATCCGGTTTCGTAGCCAAGAAAGCCTTCATCCAGTCGTATTTGGGTCTGCGATCGCAGGTTGTTATGCAGCCCTGCCAGCACAATGATGATTTTGTAGCCAGCATCGGCGGCCTTGTTGATCAGGCCGGTGTAATGGCTGGTTTTGCCCGACTGGACATGTCCGACCACCAAGCCACGCCGATCCCAGGTACCTTCACGCTGCGGATCCTCCAGCAGGCTGAGTACCCAATCGGTAGACTGATCAAGGGCATCGACAGCTACGGGAGAAAGTTTGAGTTCCAGCCATTCACAGTAACGCTGCCAGTAAATCCAGTTCTGTTTACGGGCGGCGTTCAGCCACTGGATATGTCCTTTATCGTTCTGTAGCGTGGAATCCTTGCCAATCCACTGGCTGAAGCGACGGATCAGTTCATCGATCACAGTGTTGCAATCTATATCCTTTCCCCAATCAGGTTGCCTGATTCGGTGCATATTCATAATCTGATCAATATGTTCTTGGATAATCGCAGGGGTAATGCTGGTGCGATCAGGGATGTCCAGCAGCATCAACTGCACCATCTTGACGATCTTTTGTTCATTCGCGTTCATGCGGACCTCTGAGGGAATTATTCAGGCGTCAAGGTATCTGGCAGGTTACGGACCAGATCGGGATACAGGTGAAATGGATCCGTGCGGAGTAACTGTTCGCGGGCTAGATGTGACGAAAGTCCCTTTTTCTCAATCATGTTTCTGAACATCACCTTCAGAACGGCATCACCTCGGATGGAGCCTCACCGGCAAACCCAGTACGCGGGACTTCCTTGCCCTCGGTGGTGTCCAGCCAGATGCGCTGCACTGGCACGGTTTCCTCGATCACCCGCAACATGGCGCGGATTTGTGGAAGCAACGGCCCGGCACTTTCGAGAACAGCTTTGATGGCTGGATGATCGTTACTGATTCGATAGCGCATACCCCCGTTGCCTGTTCGGCCTGCCAGGCTTCGGCGAGCGGTTCATTCCCGCCCACTTGGACTATCCGCCCCCGGTGTGCAAAGACCCGTCGCGCCCGCTGGCGAATATCTTCGGCAAGTCTGATCAGATGCCTGCGTAAAGCGACCGGTGGCCGGGCAGTAGACTTGCGAATGTCAATTTTCCAGTCGGCATCGGCGCTATTGGGGATGTCAATGCGGATCCGCGCCAGCCGGTGGGCTTCCTCCCGCGTCCAGTTGCGTCCCTGACCCAGCCCCAGCCAGCCGCCCGCAACCAGCAACCGGGCGTTGCGATAGACATAGAAACCTTGCTGTGAAGTCCAGCCCTCCAGTCCTCCGCCCCGTTCGTAGGCATCCGGATCCAGCCGGTCACGGTGCGGGAGTACATGGCCCTGAACTTCAACCAGGGCTGCCCCGATCCGATAGGGTTGCACCGGGGAAGACCAGGTGGCGGGATGGTCGATCAGAAACGGATCCCACGGGCGGATCGGGCGGTCATTGATCAGAATCCGCAACCGGGGATGCAGCCCGTCAAGATACCGGTGAAAGACCATCGCCAAGTGGTGTTCGACCCGATCCATCAGATCGAGAAAGTCCTGTTCACGATAGTCGTGGGTGGCAATCCGATCCAGCACCTCCCAAAGCACCAGCGTACCCTGTGGCGTACTGTCCAGAATATGAAGAGATTCTGCTGAGCCTTCGGCGGCTCCTTCCAGCAGATACCAGCCATCGTCCTGACGCTTGGCGATTTCGTCCAAATCCCAGCGCAGGCAATGCGTTTGCCCATTCTGGCGACTGGCGACAGTCAGCCGTCGGCATTGCGACAGCGATGCGGTTTTCAGTCCCATTCCGAACCGGCCCAGATCATGGGAGGAACGAACTTCCAGTGGGTTGCGTTCACCCAGCCGCATGGCCCGGTCCAGTTCGTCGGCACCCATACCAGCGCCATCGTCGAGAATCTGTATGGCACTGGCCGACCCGGCCCATACAAACCGCAGATAGACGGTTGTCGCCCGTGCAGCGATGCTGTTGTCTATCACATCAGCCAGGGCGGTGGCCGTGGAATAGCCCAATCCACGCAAGGCTTCCAGCATGGCACTGGCTTTGGGCGGCGCATGTCGGGATGGGTTGGCGGTTTGGGTCATGGCGACAGGAAATCCCGTAACCGTTCTGAGCGATTGGGATGCGCCAGCTTTCTTAGAGCCTTGGCTTCGATTTGGCGGATGCGCTCGCGGGTTACATCAAACTGCTGGCCGATTTCTTCCAGGGTTTGTGCGGACAGTGTATCGATCCCAAAACGCAGGCGGATAACCTCAGCAGTCCGTGGCATAAGATCATCCAGCAGTCGGCGAATGTTCTCACTGAGGCTGTTGTCAATCGCCTCCTGTTCCGGCGATACGGCCTGCAAATCCTCCAGCCGATCAGCAAAGCTTTCATCTTCCTCGTCATCGCCGATCAGGGTTTCCAACGAAATTGGCTCCTTAACAACCTTCAGCATCTTACGCATCTTGTCTTCCGGCACTTCCATCTGTCGAGCCAGTTCATCTGGCGTCGTTCACGGCCCATTTCCTGCCACATCTGCCGGGAAATCCGCTCAACTTTGTTAATGTTCTCTATCATGTGAACCGGGATGCGAATGGTGCGAGCCTGATCGGCAATAGCGCGGGTAATGGCCTGGCGAATCCACCATGTTGCATAAGTCGAAAACTTGAAGCCGCGCCGATACTCGAATTTATCCACCGCTTTCATTAAGCCGATGTTGCCTTCCTGAATCAGGTCGAGAAAGTCCAAACCCCGGTGGGCGTATTTCTTTGCAATGGAAATCACCAGTCGCAGATTCGCTACGATCATTTCATGTCGGGCGCGGCGGGCTTTGGCATCAGCGCTGGACAGCCGGTGATGGAGTCCCCTGATCACTGCAATGGGAAGACAGGTTTCCTGCTCGATGGCGCATTGTTCCTGCGATATGCCTGAAAGGCCGCCCCGGTCGGAATTGGAGTTCTCCATTGCATTAATCCGCTCAGCCATCCCATGCAGCCGGGCCATCAGCCGATTCAGGGTTTTCGGCGCCAGCCGGAATTGCAGGAAGCGTTCGCCGAGTTGCTGGTGAAGCGCCTGGGTTTGGGGATGATTCAGACCGAGTTCATCAAGGCTGATCAGAGTCTGCTGGTAAAGGGTGCGTAATTCTTCAAAATGGCAGCGGGTTTCCTGGGGGTCCAGCCTACTTTCGTCTTCGTCTCC
>JAAUTD010000109.1 GCA_012031845.1 Synechococcaceae cyanobacterium SM1_2_3 | reverse complement strand
TCATTCCGCGCCAACTTTTTCGTGGTGTTTCCGCCAGGGGTGCTGGACGCTTACCCGGCGACCTGGATCACCAGTTTCCACTTGCCCGCCGGCAAAACCGCTGCTGGCTGATTTGGTGCGGGGCTATCCGTCGGTGACGGTGCTGGATGTGGAGGCGCTGATGAGCAAGGTCCGCGAGATCATGGATCGGGTCATCATTGCGGTGGAATATGTGTTTCTGTTCACACTGGCGGCGGGAATGGTGGTGCTGTACGCGGCGATTCAGGCCACTCAGGATGAACGCCGGTTTGAGAGCGCGATTTTGCGAACGCTGGGGGCGCAGCGGGCGGTGGTGCGCGATAGTCTGCTGGCGGAATTCGCCACGCTGGGATTATTGGCCGGGGTTCTGGCATCGGTTGCCGCGTCATTGCTCGGTTACGTCCTCTCGACTTATGTGTTCGAATTTCCCTATCAGTGGAATGGCTGGATTTGGCTATTGGGCGGCGGCGCGGGCGTGTTCGGCGTCGGGTTGGCGGGCTGGATCGGGGCGCGGTCGGCGTTGAATCAGCCGCCGTGGCGCAGTCTGCGGGAAGGTTAATCCCGTCTGGGCGCAAACCCGCCTGGGTTAAAAACAGCAAAACCCGGAATCGCAACGGTTCCGGGTTTTTTATTGGCGCGGCATGGGTTGACCCTGGATAGATCTGCGGAAATAACCAGGATTTGAATGTTCGTTGGACTCGAGGCTCTCCCCGTTTTCAACTGCCTGGAATCCAATTGAGCCAAATTTGTTAGCGTTTTCTAAACGCGCAACGAGAGCCAGGCGTCAAGCAATGGCCCATAACCGATGACAGTTATGGGATTGATCGACCGGAGAATCGCCACGAATTGCTGGATGCTTCCGGGCTGGCGCACCCAGGCGTCGAGCAGAGGACTATACGCGCTGCTGGTGAGGGGATTAATGCCCTTGAGTACCTGAACCAGCGCCGTATCCCTCGCCGCCGTTCGCAACCAGGCATCAAGCAAAAGTCCATACTGTGCGCTGGTGAGAGGATTGATCAGCTTGAGAATCGGGACGAGCTGGCTTTTTTTCGCCAGCGAGAGCCGATTAAAAGGCGCCTCCGGCGGTTTCTTCATGTTCTGTAGCGGGATCAGATAGGCCGGCAGCGACGCCGGAAACGGCGAAACCACCACGATCACAGCGCGATAATAGCCATCATTATTGCGGGCCGCGCCAGCGGAAATGGACTCGCCGTAACCAGCGATTTCCAGGTTCCGCAAACTCTTTTGCACCTGCTGCTCAATTTAAAGTCACCCACCGCTTGCGCCCGGCTGAGGGCGAGCTGCTCGTTGTGATGAACACTGCCCAAGCGGCTGGCGATGCCAGCAAGGCGGATTGGACTCTCCGGCGCGGCCCGCACGGCGGGAATGACATGCCCGGTAATCCAGCGCTGGTGCGCCAACAGGAGCTGACTGCTGTTCGTCGCAAAATTGCACAGCCGGGCGTTCACGCCCAGCGCCAGCGCCGGAGGGTTGGGTTCGATATCCTGGGTCATGGCGGACTGCTCTTCAGTGGGGTGAGCGGCGTCCTTCCCAGATCAGGAGAAGGCGGGCGAAGTCTGCAAAAATCAGCATCGTGTTGAACCCATGCCACCCGGAGACCTTGATCTCCGCGAAGTTGCCGCACAGCCGAGCCAAATCGGGCATCGTCAGGCTGATTCGGGGCCAGAGGCCAAGGAACGGTTAGCTACAGTCAGGACTTTCGCTTGCCGTCATACCCGCGTGGCGGCGGGGGAGAACGGGCCTCTGGCCCGTTTCAGCAGGCGGGACGCCTGCGCTCCCCTCCAGAACGGCAAAAACCTGCCGGTAAAGGGTAAAACTCGCTAAAAAACCAGACGCCCGCTTTCGCGAGTATGACGGCGCCAGCCGCGCCTTCCCCAAAACCCTGACCAGTAACGCTATACGGCGCTAAATTGTCGCTATTCCACACCGCCCAATCGTTGCTGGCGGGAACGGCGAGTTCGGGGCGGCGAACAGATATTTGAACTTGTTGCCGTCCTGGTATCCCACACCCAGCTTCTTGTTGGGTCCCTGCACGAGCTTGACGGTCCGGAATGGCTTGATGTGGTTGTCGGCGGACGTGTTGAAGCCGGATTCCGACGTGCCCTCGCCATACTCGACGACCCGCCAGTTGACCTGATCTCCGTCCATCCAGGTGACGTGATCCACCAAGGCGATGTGCGACCAGGACACACCATTTTTATGAATGATCAGGACATCACCGGAACGAGCCTCGCTGGCGGCCTTGCGCGGGGTGAGCGGGATGTAGTCAAGCGTCTTCACGGCCGCCGTGCCCCAGCCGTTCCAGTAGTCGCCGCCGTCGGTCTTTTTCAGCACCTGCTTCTCAGTGTTCGGCGTGATCACGGCCCAGTTGCTCTGGTGGACTTCGGGAGACAGTCCCCAGTAATTGCCAACAAATCCATTGCAATCGAGGCTAAAGAACTGCTTCGCATAGGCGGCCATGGTCATCGCAGCGGCCGGCTGCCCCGCAATGTCCTTGCCAGCGCCGATCCGCCCAAGCCGACATGCCAGGCGCAGCACTTCGCGCATTTCGCTCGGGGAACCCTTGAAGCCAAACGCCCGGCGGATCGACTGCCAATAGAAGGGTTCGCCGGTCTGGATCGGGTCGCCCGGCGCGAAGGCGAACCAGTCGTAGTTCGAGTGCAGCGGCGGCATATGCTGGATCTTTAGAACTTTCTTGATAGCGGCGATCAATCGATCCCGCTCCAGAGCGGCGGTGACCTGATACCGCGTGACCTGAACAGCGCCGGTCATCGGCAAGCCCGTGGGACCGAAGGCCCTGACGGAAAGATCATGGTACTGGCGCATATAATCGCTTGGACTTTGGCGTGACATGAATAACTCCACTACAGATGGTGAATTGCACTCTTGGGTGTGGGCGGATCAGTCATTGCCAGGCGCACTCCCGGCGACCACCCGCTGAGGAAACGACACTTCCAACACCACGCAGCCCACGTTGGTCTTGAAGGGGCCGTGAAGTTCGCCCGGCGGGCGACTGGCATAGCAACCGGCTTCCAGCCATCGATCAAACGCCTGGTCATAAAGACGGCCACTGACAATAAAGACTTCCTCCGGGTAGGCATGGGTCTTTCCTCCAAAGCGTGAGGTGTCCGCACCGGGGAGAAAGCGGGTCAGTCGGGTGTATTCGCCCGTCAGTGCGTCCCTGCTCAACGTCAGTTCCTCCGCTATGCCGTCCAGCCCGGCGACCGGCGTCCAGCGCCCTTGACTTTCTGCACCCAGCGCGTTGTAGTGGACTTTGCCATTTCAGGTTCTTCCAGAGAGAGCGGCCACCCATTCCAGCACTGCGCAGGCCATGTGTTCCAACGCCGCATTGGGTGAAGCCACCGGCAAATCCCCCACTTCCCAATACTCGACCCTCGCTGTATCGGCGGGAAAGAACTGCTTCACCATCGGCTGATGCTCAAGGCGACTCAAGGCGATAACACGATGCGCTTTGGTCCAATCGTCCGGCTGCACCGAGCGCGGATCGCGCACAGTTGCCTCACGTCCAGCGCCGCCAAGCGTTGCCGGGTGTAGATGGACAGCGGGCCTGGATTGCGAAACACCGTAATATCCGGTGCTAATCCGCGTGAATCGGCTCGCCACGGCAAAGAATAGCCTTGCGCCAAGTGGTTAAAGTATTCCTCACAAAAACGACTGCGATAATAGTTGCCGGTACAGAGAAAAAGCAGGTTGTTCATGGATGAAAGCTTAGTCAAAAAATTAATCATTTTTGGGAGTCTTTGACTGATGAAGATCGTGATGACGGCATTAGGCAGTGGCGGTGATGTGTTTCCCTTTATCGCCCTCGGTCAGGTGTTGCAGCAACGTGGGCATACCGTGGCGCTGCTGGCGAATCCCCACTTCGCCGATGCCGTGGCTCAAGCGGGTTTATCACTGGTCGCGCTGAGCACGGAAGACGAGTATCTGGCCGCGTTACGCCAACCGGAACTCTGGCATCCCCGCCGGGGCTTTGCTGTCCTCTGGCGACAGTTGATGGCGCTGACCCCGCCTATTCTGGCAACCCTCGAAGCGCAGATCATCCCCGGTCAAACCGTGTTGGTCGGCTCGACCCTCAGCTTAGCAACCCGATTGGCTCAGGAACGCCACGGACTCCCGGCGGCGATGATGCATCTCAAGCTGCATTGGTTGTTGGAAACCCTGTTGCTTATCCAGCATTGCGCTGAAAAGGTCATTATTTTCTGTGAATTCCGGGCGATTCAGCGATTGCTCAAGCACTACATTGAACAGGCGTTTGGCTTTTCGCCGGACATCATCAATGGCGATAGCAAAGCGTCTACGACAGCGGCGGATAGTCGGCAAAAAGGCATTAAAGCGTTTCAGGCCAAAGCCGGATTTGGCGCAATTATTCTGTCGCCGGTCGCTGTTGGTTTTGGCGTCAACATTCAGGCGGCAAATCATGTGATTCATTACACGCGGCACTGGAATCCAGCCAAGGAAGATCAGGCTACTGATCGGGCGTACCGGATTGGCGCAACCAAGGATGTGCATGTTTATTATCCGGTGACTCATGCTGAAGACTTCACCACTTTTGATATGAAGCTGCATCAACTGCTCTCTCGCAAGCGTGAATTGGCGCAGGATATGCTGAATGGCGCTGGTGAAATTAGCCCGAATGACTTTAATCTCGCTGATGTCATTCCGGCCAGTGACAGCCTGGCATTCAAGGAGACCATAACGCTCGATGATGCACTACAAATGCGCCCGGATTATTTCGAGGGCTTGGTAGCCGCGCTCTGGCAACAGCAGGGTTTCAGTGAAGTGCAGCGTACTCCCGGCAGCGGAGATCACGGCATTGATGTAGTGGCGCTTCAGCGACCGGATGGCGCGTTGATCCAGTGCAAGACTTCTTCCAGTGAAAACGCGCAACTGGGTTGGGATGCGATCAAGGAAGTCGTGGCTGGCGCGGCTACTTATCAACGACGCCACCCGGAGGTCACGTTCAAAAAAATCTGTGTGACGAATCAATTTTTCAACGCCAATGCACAACGACATGCCGAAAACAATAACGTGGCGCTTTATGATCAGCATGGCTTGGCCCAATTGCTGAAAAACTGTCCGGTGCGGCTATTGGATGTCGAACGATTGCTGTATACCCAATGGGATCAAGCTTAGAAATGGTTCAGTGTCCATGACCTCCTCCTTCCTCCCCGATTACGGTCTTTATCTACTGAGTCGCGGCGTCCGGCCCGAAACACGGTTGGTATTCTTCGACTTGCCGGTTGATCACCTGACCCGGCCCGCCTGCGCACCGTGAGCATTACGCTCAGCACCGAAGAACAGGGCCAGGACTACGCCATTTCCTTTGACTTCACCGGCCCGCGCATTGACGAGCTATTAGCCGCATTCCCGGAACCCGCCCGCGAACAACTCTGGCGCTGGCTGGAAGACCGCCATACCGTCGGCGAACACTTGCAACTATCGCCGTCCGCGACACTCTTCCATGTCGAAGCCACCTTGGGCGCGGTGCAACGCGGACTCTATGAAGAATTTGCGCCGTTCATCGTGCAGCGCGTCAGCGCCCAGCCATGAACCTTTTGGATCGCATTGCCCTGGCCGCTATCGTCGCCTACCAGCGCCACCTTTCTCCGCGCAAAGGTTTCTGCTGCGCCCATCGAGCGCAACACGGCGGACCGTCCTGTTCCGAATACGCCCGCCAGACCCTTACCGCCTATGGCTTGCGGCAAACCCTGCCGCTGCTGCTTCGCCAGCGCCTGCGAGCCTGCCAGGCTGCCGCCCGTGCCCTCATTGCCGATCAAAATGATGACCGGGACTCGCGCAAGAAAAGACGTGATTGCGCCTGCGACCTGCCGAACGCCTGCCCCACCGACCTCATCCCCGACTCGTGCGATGGCGGCGGCTGCATTCCCGATTCCTGCGCACGTCTGGGAGTGAGATCACTGCTTTGGGCGCAGTCGGCGTTGCGCCAGCCGCCATAACACCGACTGCGCGAAGGTTGAACGTAATCCCGCGTTCTACAACACCCCGCGTTCAGCCAGCGACACGGTTTGGCCGTCGCCGACCACCACATGATCGAGCAGGCGCACATCGATCAGCGCCAGCGCCTCCTTCAGCCGCACCGTGATCAATTCATCGGCGCGGCTGGGTTCGGCAATCCCGGATGGGTGATTGTGCGCCACAATCGCGGCGGCGGCATTGTGATACAGCGCCCGTTTCACCACCTGGCGCGGATGCACCGCTGAACTGTCAATGGTGCCGTAGAACAGCTCTTCGTACTGAATCACCCGATGCTTGTTGTCCAAAAACAGGCAAGCAAACACTTCGTGTGAATGATGACGCATCCTGGTCATCAGATAGCGGCGGGTGTCGGCGGCGCTCTGAATGGCGTCGCCGCGCTGCAAGGTTTCTTCCAGATGGCGGCGGGCCAGTTCCAGCACCGCCTGCAACTGCACATATTTGGCGGGTCCCAGTCCCGGCGTGGCGCAGAAATCAGTCTGATCCAGCCCCAGCAGGGTGCGCAGACTGCCATGCTGCTTGAGCATGTCGCGAGCCAAATCCACCGCGCTACGACCCGGCGCCCCAACCCGCAGAAAAATCGCCAGTAATTCAGCATCAGACAGAGCGGCTGCCCCGCGTTGAATCAGCTTTTCCCGAGGACGCTCATCATCAGGCCAGTCGCGGATCGACATTCGATTTTCCTTGGTAGGTTATGCGGCGCATAGCATAGGCGATTCCGTCTGCTTTCAAGCGCCTGGAGCGGTTATAGTCGGGGATGCCTTGTAGCAATAATAAACGGCTGAATACGCCCATCATTTCACAGGAAATGAACCTGGTAGCGACCCAATCCCATCACTGCGCCCTTGCCCGCATGAGTCCACTGCCCCAGCCATAGATACGGCCAGAACGGCTCCAATTCTTTACCGCTCAACTCAATGTCACCGAGCAATCCGCCCATTTGCACCAGCCGATCCTGTCGCGACGAATAACGCGCCCACTCGTGCCAGCGCAATCGGGCATGTCCCAGTTCGACTTTGCGGGCGGCCTGGGTTAAACCGGCAAAGTCAGCTTCGAGCAGCGCATCGGCATGAAAGGCGATCAGCAGCGAAATTCGCCGTAACAGGCTGGAAAATAAGGGATAAAAATGGAACCGATCCTGCGATACCAGATGATTTTCACTGTTCAGGCGCAGCGGCGTGAGCAGATGCAGCCGCAGTTGTTCCGGGCATGGCGGAATGGAAATAGTCGTTGCCGCCGCAGGCGCAAACCCACTGCCAGGGGGAAAAACCAGACTCCGATCATTCTCGTCAATCTGGCTCACCGTCAGTAACTCCAGTACGCCGCGATCCTGACCGATGCCTCGTTGCCCGGCTTGATCGAGCGCCTGTACGATATAGGGCAAATGGCGATTACCGTTGCCGAATAGCGTCATGCCCAAAGTCAGAGTTTCCCCAGCCGCAATAGCGCCACTGCGCTGATCGGGAATCAGCACAAAGGGATGGGGAGCAGAGGCGCAGCGGGCGAGTTTGCCGCCGCCCGGATGCGGTGGGGTCTCGAATAAATAAGGATAAATACAGGTGCGATACAACCGGCAAGGTGGACAAGTTGGCTCGCGGGTGACGCACACCAGCCGTTTGAGCGCATGACTGAACCCGCCACGCCAGGCAGATCCGGTAAAAGCGGGCAGAAGCAAGTCGCTGACGGCGCGGAACCTGAGGTAATAACGGGATAGCGGCAAAATCGGAACAGCAGCCATGAGTTTTTCCAAGAGTAAGCGGCTTTGAGTTTGCTTGCTAAAGCAGAAATCATGCCGCTTTGCACTTTTCTTGATAAATGGGTGCTTTTTAATGCTATATGTTTAATATCAATATGTTAATAAATAATACGGCTTGGTAATCAGCCATCGGGGCAGAGAATAAGGCGTCGCTGAGACCGCGCCATGTTAAAAATGAAATTGGCGGCTGATTGCACGTTTCATTTTGAAAATCGCCGACGCCTTGAAAGCCGCTGACGCCGAGAGCCGCAGGACGCCCCAAGCGCCGCGCTTATTGGGCTTGGTAGATTTGCCGAACGAAACCACCCCGGCGCTGACGCAGCTTCCCGCTTTTGTCAAAAGGGGCGCGACGGGATTTGTGGTTGCGCAACCAAAGCTCGTTCAGGATTGCTCTATAGATTATCAATCAGCTTTTGAACTTAACCTGAGGGTGAGGATTATTCAGTGAAGTTAAATACGCAACGTATTCTGACTCATGGCGCTTTAGTCTTTGGCGCACTGCTCAATTACGCATCGGCAGAACCGGCTACTGAGACTTTCAGCCAGCATACCTTCTGTAAAAACCAGCTAGACGGAGAATTTTTAGCGAGAACCGAGCTATTTTTTGGCTTATCGAAACCAGACGGATCGGTAGTAACCGAGCAGGACTTTCAGTTGTTTGTAGACCGGGAAATTACGCCCCGCTTTCCAGAAGGATTGACCTTGATGACTAGCTACGGCCAATTTCTTGACAAGAAGGGAACCCTGGTTAAGGAGAATGCAAAATTGCTTATCCTGCTCTATCATTTAATAGAGATCGCAATAAATCTATTGAAGAAATTCGGCGCGCATATCTGAAAATGTTCCAGCAGGAAGCAGTCCTGCGGGTTGATGATCAATCCTGTGTTTCTTTCTAGGCTCCTTTCACAGTTCCTTAACAGTTGGATGCTAGATTGTCGAATTGCCGCAATAAAAGTGGCTTAACAGCCCCTGATCAAACCGTTGCGGCCAATCCTGGACTGTTATCCAGCCAGACATTCCTTTCACCATGACTGTTATCGGATCGCTTTATGCTTGAGGAAATTTTGTTGATTCCCGCCGTCGGTGCGCTGACTTTTACCGGTCTGAAGCTGCGCAAGGAACGTCATTACCGCCAACTGCAAATGCGCCAGCGCGATTTCATCACCCGTCTCAGTCCGGCGCTGCGGTTGCCCGCGCCGCCAGTGGATGCCGCGCCGAGCTTCGATCAGCGCATCGCAGTGATGCCAGATCTGTTGCCGCCAGACAGTTTCGCGCTGTTGCGGGATGCCGCATTGCGCAGCCGCCGCACCGAACGCAGTTATTTTCCGTCGCACAAGAAAGGCGGCACGATTGCGTATGAGAATCTGCATCAAACCGCCCCGGAAATTATTGCATTTTATCAGTCCGAATATCTGTCCCGGTTATGCTCCGCAATGATCGGCGAGTCGGTGGTTCCTACTCCAATTAACGATCAAAGCTCCTGTTCATTGCTATTCTATGAACAGCCACGAGACCATATTAATTGGCATTACGACTATAATTTTTATAATGGTCGCCATTTCACCGTATTATTGCCTCTGCTCAATCACCATCTGCAAGAGAACCGTCTGTCTTCAGCGCAACTGGTTATTCAGCAAGGTAATAGTGAAGTCATTATTCCCACTCCACCCAATACCCTGATCGTGTTTGAAGGGGCGCGGGTTTATCACAAAGTCACCCGGCTGGAGGAAAACGAATTACGGGTGATCCTGAGCATGACTTTTTGCACCCGCCCGCAAGCTTCATTGCTCAAGGGAACGATCCGCCGATTCAAGGATATTGCCTATTTTGGGGTGCGGGCATTGTGGAGCTGATCAACAAGCTGTATTAGAATCAAACCCTTTATTCACACCGAGAGACTCGAATGCCGCACATTTTACGATCTGGCTTGTTGGGCAGCATCTTGTGGCTGCTGACAACAGGGCTTAACGCTCAGGAAATTGGCACGGTGGATACCGCTTTTCAGTGGGTCGGGCCAAATCACAAGATCGCAGTTGAAGCGTTCGATGATCCTAAAGTGGATGGGGTGACCTGTTATGTGAGCCGCTCGCGAGCCGGCGGCATTACTGGCGGCCTGGGACTGGCGGAAAATACCTCGGATGCTTCTATCGCCTGCCGACAAGTGGGCCCGATCAACGTCAAGGAAAAATTCAAGAACGGTGAAGAAGTCTTTACCGAACGGCGCTCACTGCTGTTCAAGAAAATGCGGGTGGTGCGCTTTCTGGATCAGCCGCGCAATACCCTGGTGTATCTGGTGTACAGCGACAAGCTGATTGACGGATCGCCGAAAAACTCGCTGTCGGCGGTGGCGATGATGCCTTGGGGCAATACCCCGCCTAAGACGACGCCGTAAGCCAATCTGAATGATTCACTCTGCCGCGCCCGCTGATCCAGACCTCGGCGCTGGCGGCCTGACCGGCTTCATCCAGCACCGTAATCCGCGCCAGTCCAGCCCCATCCGGCTGCCAGAAGGCATCGCGCCGCCACGGCGTCGCCGCCGAGCCGGCGCGCGCGCTGGCGATCGCGGTGGAGTACTTCCACACCGCCTCGCTGATCTTCGACGACCTGCCGTCGATGGACGATGCCGAGGAGCGGCGAGGGCACCCTTGCCCGCACAAGGTGCATGGCGAGTCGGCGGCCATCCTGGGTGCGCTGGCGCTGATCAACCGCGGCTATGCCTTGCTGTGGAAGGTGCTCAGCCGCCTGCCGCGCCAGCGCCGGCACCGTGCCGCCGAGCTGGTGGAGAGCTGTTTGGGGTCGAGGGCATCCTCGACGGCCAGGCGCACGACCTGCACTTCGCCGAAGGCCCACGCGGGATCGACGAGGTGCGGCGGGTGGCCGAAGGCAAGACGGTGTCGTTGATCCGGCTGACGCTGGTGCTGCCGGCGATCGTCGCCGGGTTGCCGGCCAAGACGGTCGCACGGCTCGATCGTCTGGCGATGGTCTGGGGGCTCGCCTACCAGGCGGCCGACGACTTCAAAGACTTCTTGCTCAGCGAGGCCGAGACCGGCAAGTCGACAGGGCGCGATCTCCTGCTGGGGCGTCCCAACTTGCCCACCGAGCTGGGGCTCGACCGTGCGCTCGACCAGCTCGAGGCGCTGCTGGCCGAAGGGCGCGAGCTGCTCGACGCGCTCGC
>JAAUTD010000108.1 GCA_012031845.1 Synechococcaceae cyanobacterium SM1_2_3 | reverse complement strand
ATAGCATCCCTATTTTTTGTAAATAATTCAAATTTTACCCTGCTTTTCTTGTTCGATAATAAAATGGACGTATTGCATAAAAAGATGATGTCTTAAATCGCCCTTCATGAGAATAGAAATAAATAATCGGATGCAACCCAAGTGAGCTTGGATGAACACTGTTAATTCTTTGTACTAGTTTTTTTGTATTTTTAAGATAAGAAAATGTTTTTTCACCATCAATATCATCTGGCAAACTAGTTTTAAAATCATTCGGAACATCATTTGTTAGGTTAACTAAATCTAGTATTAGCGGCAAAGTCTGAGCAGTGAACTGTTTCCCAGCTATTGGCAAATCTAACGTCTTAATTGGGTTATTTAATCTTGGTGTGAAAAGTATCTGATTTATTTCTTTTGCTATCTCTTGAATACTATTTTGTATCTCTGGAGAAAATTTATCCCAGTATTTATGTCCTTTTCCACTTTTTATAATAGCGCGTGCAGCTATACAATTGGGTTTCTTTCGAGACTCCAGAAGTTTTAATTCTACAGCGTCAATTGGAGCAGCTTGCTGATTAATTTTTAGAAAAGATGTTTCAGCCGAATTAATATCTCCTTCTACCCACTGAAGCTGTATGGCAAGAGCTGCAAGGTTTTTAGCTAAAGATACAATTTTTTGCTCAACTTTATCTGGACTCGAAAGAGCTAGTTTATAATCTTTGTATGTCCCAATTTTTCTCCTAATTAGTTTTCTTGTTTCTTCAGCAATTACTATTTGTTCATCTGGTATTATTCCATCAACATATTTTTTGTAATATCACCGTCTCCATAATCATCATTCATCCATGCTATTAAAGCACTTAATCTGTGTGCACCATCAATTACGAATATTAGCCCTGACTGTGTACTTCTCCAAAGTATTATTGCTGGTATAAGATCGCCTTTAACAAAACTATCAATTAATTGGCAGATTTTTTCTGCGTCCCACTCATTAGTTTCTCTTTGGAAGTCAGGTTTTCTGAGTGTAGAAATAAAAAAAGAGTCATATTTCAAATCTTCAATAGATAATGAATCTTTCTTTTTTCCGGTATTAAGAGATCCAGTTATTTCAAAATCTTCACGAGCAATAAGTGCATCTAAGCTAACTTTTGCCATAATGTAATATCTCCTTGTTTTCCCGTAGAGCCAGGCCAAAAAGTAGTGGACCCCAAAAAGGCGCATCTCACGCCCCAAGGCGGCATATAAAAACCCCATTCCACCAATAGCGCCTGAATAAGCGCACTGCTTGGGTTGTTAAGCATCCCTGCTGAATTCAGCGCACCCTGCCATTGGCAAGATAGTGGACGCCCTGCCGCCCGTCAAGCTGAATCAGCACAATTTATTCTTATAGTTCAATGAGTTATTTCAAAACTATCTGCGCCAAAAAGAAATTCTATTAGCAAAACACTAGCCAAACATGGCAATCAGCCGCATTTCTTAGCATCGCAGCCGACTTGAAAGCGATTTTTCCAGTGAATTCAAAATAATAAGGCGATTAATCAAAGATAGGCAAAGCGGCAAGGCAACAATTTAACCGCTTTGATTGTTAAATAAGTGAGACAGGTACGGGTTAGCGATTTGCAATTTTGAAAAATCGGCATTTCAGCGTGTTTCATTTTTGAAAAGGGCGCTGCCGGATGCGCCGCCTGAACCACTCTCGACGCTCTGCCGCCGCTTGGCTACACTACTTCCAAACCCTTATAAAACCGTGGAAAACCGCCATGCGCCGAGTCGTCTTCAATCAGAAAGGTGGAGTGGGCAAATCCACCATCACCTGCAATCTGGCCGCGATCAGCGCCGCGCAAGGACAGCGGACGCTGGTGGTGGATTTGGACCCGCAGGCCAACGCCTCCCGCTACCTGCTGGGCCAGGCGCTCGATGAACAGAAAAAAACCCTCGCCCACTTCTTCGACGACATTTTGAACTTCAAGATGTTTGCCGACAAACCAGCGGCTTACCTCGTCCCGACCCGCTTTGCCAATCTCAGCGTACTGCCGTCCGATCCCCGGCTGGAAGACCTGCAAATCAAGCTGGAATCGCGCTACAAAATGTACAAGCTGCGCGAGGCGCTGGACGCCTTCAAGGAATTCGACCAGATTTTCATAGACACCCCGCCTGCCCTCAACTTCTACACCCGTTCGGCGCTGATCGCCGCCGATACCTGCCTGATTCCCTTCGATTGCGACGATTTTTCCCGCCGCGCCCTGTACACGCTGATGGACAGCGTGCGCGAAATCCAGGCCGACCATAACCGCGAACTGCGGGTTGAAGGCATCGTGGTCAATCACTATCAGGCCCGCGCCAATTTGCCGGTGCGGATGGTGGACGAACTGCGCAGCGAAGGCTTGCCAGTGCTGGAAGCCTTTCTGTCGGCCTCGGTCAAAATCCGCGAATCGCACGCCCTGGCGCTGCCGATGATTCATCTCGACCCCAAGCACAAACTCAGCCGCGAGTTCGAGGCGCTGTACGGCTTGCTCAAAGCCTGATCAGGCCCGCGTTCGGCTTACACCTCTTTTTTTCAGGACTTTCGCTTTCCGTCATTCCCGCGTAGGCGGGAATCCATTAACCCGCTGAAAAGATTGGATACCCGCTTTCGCGGGTATGACGAATTTACCGGTCTAGCGAAAATACTGTTTTCGTGGTTTTCGTGATTTTCGTGGTTGTGATCAGGCCGATTCAGGCCCGCGCTCGTCCCGCACATCCTGATAGAACTGCAATAACGCTTGGGCGGGACCCGCCGCCGCCCACTGCCGGGCGTAAATCCGTCCCTCCGCGCTCAACCGCCGCCGCAATTCCGCATCGTCCAGCACCCGCCGCACCTGCGCGGCAAACTGCGCCACATCCTCCTCCGCGACCAGCGCACCCTGCCGCGCCGCCAGAATGTCGCAAGTCCCCATCACCGCCGTGGACACCACCGGCACGCCCAGACACATCGCTTCCAGCAACACCAGACCCTGGGTTTCGGTGCGCGACGCAAACACAAAGGCATCGCCGGCCTGATAGCAACTGCTCAGTTCCACCCCCCGCGCCAGATAGCGCACAAAGCGCAGATTTTTTCTAGCCCCAGTTGCGTCGCCAGCCGCCGCAACAGCGGTTCCGCCGGCCCTTCGCCCGCAATGATCAGCACCACATCGGGATGAGAACTGCGCTGAAGCTCCCGCGCCACATGCAGCAGAAATTCGATGTTCTTCTCGAACGCGACCCGCCCCACGAACACCAGTGCCGGTTGTTCGGCGGCAATGTCATGGCGGGCGCGAAACGCCGCCCGGTCGCCTTCCACAAACGAATCCAGCGGCATCCCGGTCGGAATCACCCGCATCGGCGTTTCCACCCCCGTACTGGGCCAGCACCTCGCGCATCGCCTGCGACGGCACGACCAGCCCATTCAACTGATTGCACTGACGGCGGGAAAACAGCCGCGCCACCCCGCGCCACACCCATTTCGGCAACACCGGCAGATAATGGAACAGGTATTCTTCAAAAAAGGTGTGATACGTCTCGATGCAGGGGATTTCCAGCGCCCGCGCCAGCCGCAAACCGGCGTAATGGGCGACAAACGGGGTCTGGATATGCACCACGTCAAAACCGTGAAATCGCAACTCGGTCAGGCATTGGGATAACGATTTAGGCCGCATCATCCGGTCTTCGGGATCAAACAACACCTGGCGGGACGCCACCCGGCGGATCGCCTCCTCATCGGCGGTGGCTTTGCCATAATCCGGGGCAATCACCCACACTTCATGGCCCAGCCGTTGCAACTCGTAGCGGAAAGTTTGAATAGAAGTAGAAACGCCATTCACCCGCGGAAAATACACATCCGAAAGCATTAGAATTTTCATGAGTTCCCTAATTATTCCAGCGAGGTTCCGTCATGTCCGATCCCAATCCAGCTATTACCGCCCGCATTGCCGAAGAAATGCGCTGCGCTCGCCGCCTATTATTCATCACTGGGGCGGGGATTTCCGCCGATTCCGGTTTGCCGACCTATCGCGGGATCGGCGGGCTGTACAACGATCAAGCCACCGAGGACAACTTTCCCATCGAAACCGCGCTGTCCGGCTCGATGCTGGAATCCAACCCGGCCATTACCTGGAAATATCTGCACCAGATCGAAAACGCCTGTCGCGGCGCCCGCTACAACGACGCTCACGCCATCATCGCGCAATGGCAGGATCAGTTTGAGGTCTGTGTGCTGACCCAAAACATTGACGGTTTCCATCGCGACGCGGGCAGCCGCAATCTGGTGGAGATTCACGGCGACATTCACGATCTGCATTGCACCCGCTGTCAGTACACCGCCACCGTGCCGGACTATAGCGAGCTGGAGATGCCGCCGTCCTGCCCGCTGTGCGGCGCACTGGTGCGGCCCAGAGTGGTGCTGTTCGGCGAAACACTGCCGCACCACGCCATCGAACATCTTTACAAGGAACTGGATCAGGGCTTTGACGTGGTGTTCAGCATCGGCACCACCAGCGTGTTTCCGTACATCGCTGGCCCAGTAGCGCAAGCCAGCCAGAGCGGCATTCCCACCGTCGAAATCAATCCCGGCGATACCCCGGTAACCCGCTTCGTGGATTACAAACTGGCGGCGGGCGCGGCGGTCAGTTTGCGGGCGATTCAACAGGCGTTAATGGCTGTCTGAACCGCAGATTGTCGCAGATTGGGCATCCTGCCCGTTCATATAGCAATCCTATTCCAGTTGTTGACGAACTGCCGGTTGAAACCCAATCCCCCGCCGCTGACGCGGCTTCCCCCCTTTGTCAAAGGGGGGTGAGGGGGGATTTTGCGGGCTGACGCAACCACAACTCATTTAGGACTGCTATAGCGCAACGGGCTAGAAGCCTGTTCTACACCCGCCTATTCCTTCTTGGCCGGTCGCCGGTTCATGAACAGCAACCGCTCGAACAAATGCACATCCTGCTCATTTTTCAGCAATGCGCCATATAACGGCGGAATCAGTTTGCGCTGATCGCCGCGCAAGGCTTCGGGCGGTATATCTTCGGCCACCAGCAATTTAATCCAGTCCAGCAATTCCGAAGTGGACGGGCGCTTTTTCAGGCCCGGCACCTCGCGAATCTCAAAAAAAGCCTCCAACGCTTCACTAAGCAGGCGCTTTTTCAAGTCGGGATAATGCACCTGGACAATCTGTTCCATCGTTTCCTTGTCGGGGAAACGAATGTAATGAAAAAAGCAGCGGCGTAGAAAAGCATCCGGCAATTCCTTCTCATTATTGCTGGTGATAATGATAATGGGCCGCTGCTTGGCCTTAACCAGTTGCCGCGTCTCGTAAACATAAAACTCCATGCGGTCGAGTTCATGCAGCAGGTCATTGGGAAACTCAATATCAGCCTTGTCAATTTCATCAATCAGCAAGACCGGCTGAATGTCGCTGACAAAGGCTTCCCACAACTTGCCCGGGACAATGTAATTGCTGATGTCGTGTACTTTGGCATCGCCCAGTTGCGAATCACGCAGCCGCGAGACCGCGTCATATTCGTACAAACCCTGCTGCGCCTTAATCGTGGATTTGATATGCCACTGGATAAAAGGACGATTCAGAGCCAGCGCGACTTCTTCAGCCAGTTGGGTTTTGCCGGTGCCGGGTTCGCCCTTGACCAGCAGCGGACGACCCAGAGTGACCGCCGCATTAACCGCCATCATTAAATCGTCAGTGGCGACATAGCGGTCAGTGCCGCGAAAACGGGTATCGGACATAAGCTGAAGTTCTCCTGCGTAGGCAAAAAAAGGTTAAAAAGGGCTTGCGCTTATTGAGCCGCCGCCAGCGCCTGCTCCAGATCGGCGAGAATATCGTCAATATGTTCAATACCAATGGACAACCGCACCAAATCCTCACTGACGCCCGCTTTGGCTAATTCGCTGGCTGACAATTGCCGATGTGTAGTCGTCGCTGGATGACAGGCCAGCGATTTAGCGTCGCCGATATTGACCAGCCGGGTCACCAATTGCAGCGCGTCAATAAACTTCGCGCCGGTTTCACGCCCGCCCTTAATGCCAAAACTGAGAATGCTGGAGCCGCGCCCGCCCATGTATTTATCCACCAGCGGCTTATCCGGGCTATCGGATAATGCGGGATAGCGCACCCATTCAACCTGGGCGTGATCGCGCAGATATTCAGCGGCTTTAACCGCATTCTCGCAATGCCGATCCATCCGCACCGGCAAGGTTTCAATCCCTTGCAGGATTAAAAAGCTGTTGAACGGAGAAATGGCTGCGCCGGTGCTGCGCAGTGGCACGACTCGCGCCCGGCCAATAAACGCCGCCGGTCCCAGCGCTTCAACATAGACGACGCCATGATAGGACGGATCAGGCTGGTTCAAAGAGGCAAAGCGATTTTTATGCTGCTCCCAGGGAAAGCGGCCCGAATCCACAATAATCCCGCCAATACTGGTGCCGTGGCCGCCCATGTATTTGGTCAGCGCATGAACCACGATGTCAGCGCCATGCTCGAACGGTCGGCACAGATACGGCGTCGGCACGGTGTTATCCACAATCAGCGGGACGCCGTGGGCATGCGCCATGTCGGCCAGCGCCCCAAAATCCACCACATTCGCCGCCGGATTGCCGATGGATTCGCAGAAGACCGCTTTAGTTTTAGCATCAATCAGCCGGGCCATTGCCTCGACATCGTGATAGTCGGCGAAACGCACTTCAATGCCGAAACGGGGCAGGGTATGGGCAAACAGGTTATAAGTGCCGCCGTAGAGCGTTGATGTGGTCACGATATTGTCGCCCGCTTCGGCAATGGTCATCAGGCTGTAGGTAATCGCCGCCATGCCAGAAGCCACGCCCAGCGCGCCCACTCCGCCTTCCATCGCCGCGACCCGCTGTTCCAGCACCGCCGTGGTCGGATTCATGATCCGGGTATAGATATTACCAGGCACCTTCAAATCAAACAGATCGGCGCCATGCTGGGTATCGTCAAAGGCATAGGAGGTGGTTTGATAGATGGGAACAGCAACGGCTTTGGTGGTGGCTTCCGGGGTGTAACCGCCGTGGATTGCTATGGTTTCAATTTTCATGGGAGGCGCCTTGAAAGGTTGGGAACAGAGCGTAGCACCGGCTTCCAGCCGGTATTGAAACGGGCATGAAATCCGTTCCACATCTCGGCCAGCGAGAAGCCACTCGCTAAAGTCTGAACAGGGACGCCGGGAATTTCCAGCGTTGTGAGTCATGGACAATGAAAGCGAGTCACCATAACCCCATTCGAGCAATGCCAGACCGCGTATGGATTCAGCAGGGCCAAGGCGGCTTATGCTCGCCCATCCGATCCAGACCGTGATCGCCCGGCGCATCGCTGAAGTCAATGCCAGCGTTTGCAGGCCATTGAGGCGGCGGTGACGCAACACGGTTTGTACGCGGCGGGCTTCATCAGCTACGAAGCGGCTGCCGCTCATGATTTGGCGGTTCATGCGCCGCTGGCGGATGTGCCGCTGCTGTGGTTTGGCCTGTATGAGCAGGCGGAACCGATTCCCAACTGGCAAGCCCTG
The DNA here is from genome assembly GCA_012031845.1 of Synechococcaceae cyanobacterium SM1_2_3. Taxonomy (GTDB): domain Bacteria; phylum Pseudomonadota; class Gammaproteobacteria; order Competibacterales; family Competibacteraceae; genus Contendibacter. The sequence continues at coordinate 3,502 of JAAUTD010000108.1, read as the reverse complement.
CTCACGGCCTCCGGGCGGTCGTCGGCGACTGCGATCAGTGATTGGCAACCCGCCATCAGCCCTGCCGATTATGAAAAAGCGGTTGACCGCATCAAGGACTATCTCGCCAGCGGCGATTGCTATCAGGTCAACTACACCTTTCCATTGCTTGCTGCTTTTGACGGTGAGCCGTGGGCGCTGTTTAGTCAACTGGCGCTGGCGCAACAGGCCGAATACGCCGCTTTCATTGATGCCGGCCGCTTTGTCATCGCGTCGGCTTCGCCGGAACTGTTTTTTCAGTTGGACGGCGAGCGGTTGATGGCGAAACCGATGAAAGGAACCGCGACCCGTGGCCGCACTCTGGCGGAAGACGATGCGCAGATCGCTTCCTTGCGGCAGTCGGAAAAGAACCGGGCGGAAAATCTGATGATCGTGGACATGATCCGCAACGATCTGGGGCGAGTGGCTGAGATTGGCAGCGTCGCCGTGCCGCAGTTGTTCGCGGTGGAACGCTACCCGACCCTGTTGCAAATGACCTCGACTGTGACCGCCCGGACTTCGGCTTCCATCACTGAAATTCTGCTGCGGATGTTTCCCTGCGCTTCGATCACCGGCGCGCCCAAGGTGCGCACTATGCAGATTATTCGCGAACTGGAACCGCAGCCGCGTGGCGTTTACACCGGCGCGATAGGCTATATCGGCCCGGATCGGCAGGCCCGGTTCAGCGTCGCCATTCGCACCGCGCTGATCGACCAGGAGCGCCAGCAGGCTCGTTATGGTGTGGGCAGCGGTCTGGTGTGGGATTCGGTCACGGCCAGCGAGTATGAGGAATGCCGGCTGAAAGCGCGGGTGCTGACTGCGCCGCGCCCGGCGTTTGAACTGCTGGAAGCGCTGTTGTGGCAGCCGGACCGTGGCTATTTTCTGCTGGCGGCGCATTGGGAACGGCTGGCGAACAGCGCGGTTTACTTCAACATTCCGTTCGATCCATCCGCCATTGAAGCCGGATTGGCCGATCTGGCGCTGACCCTGACTGAAGCCAGCAAGGTTCGGCTGCGGGTTGAACTGGACGGGCGCTTTACCCTGGAAGCGGAGCCATTGGCGCGGGCGGCGTTGCCGCAACCGCTGCGGGTGGGTCTGGCGCACGAGCCGGTGGATTCGGGCGCGATCTGGCTGTATCACAAAACCAGTCGGCGTGAGATTTACGCGACCGCCCGCGCCAGCCGCCCGGATTGTGATGCGGTGATTCTGTGGAATGAACGCGGCGAACTGACCGAAGCCGACACGGCGAATTTGGTGCTGCATCTGGACGGGGATTGGGTGACGCCGCCGGTGAACAGCGGCTTGCTGGCCGGGACTTTTCGGAGAGAATTACTCGCCGAAGGCCGAATTCAGGAGCGGGTTTTGAGCGTGGCGGATTTGGGCCGGGCGCAAGGGATTTATCTTATTAACGCGGTGCGTCAATGGCAGAGCGTCAGGCTGATTCCCTAAGCGCGATCACAATTCATTTTGCGGTTAGCGTCCCAGTAACGCCTTATCAATCCTGGTAACCCAAATAATCGCTTCATCCTGGGTCAGCAGCAGAATCTGGATGCTATTGCGAAAATCCTGCCACGACTTCTCGGTGCATTCGGTCATGGCATCGGCATAACCAGCGACTAATTTTCTTGGCGAATCGGTCAGTTGCGACTGCTGTACATAATCCGCGCTGTGCTGCAAACACAGCAGATAGGTGTCCAGCGTCTTGCGCACCGAGCTGAGCATGCCGATGCTGAGCAGCCCGCTGATCCGCAAGGCGCATTGCAAGGCCAGCAGACTCGCTACTTGATGACGCTGCAAGATCCCGTCAGTTGCTTTCATCTGAACATCCTCGCTTTAATTTTGGGTGACGCCGCTTTCTTTGTTGCATCGCAACATATTTTATGGGGATCGTCAAGCGGATTCGATTTACACCGCTACGGGCGCTTTAATCGCCGGGTGCACCTGATAATTCACCATCGCAAAATCTTCATAAACGTACTCGCTCAGCAACGCCGGGCGACGCTGAATTTTGAGCTTGGGCAGTGGATAGGGTTCACGGCTCAACTGCAATCGCGCCTGTTCCAGATGATTCAAATATAAATGGCAGTCGCCGCCAGTCCAGATCAATTCGCCGACGCCCAGATCGGTTTGTTGCGCAACCAGATGAGTAAGCAGCGCATAACTGGCGATATTGAACGGGACGCCAAGAAACAGATCGGCGCTGCGCTGATAGACCTGACAGGACAGTTCGCCATTGGCGACATAGAACTGAAACAGCAAATGACAGGGTAACAGCCGCATCTGATCCAGATCGCCGACATTCCATGCCGACACCACGATCCGCCGTGAATCGGGATCGCGCCGCAACAGGGTCATCGCACTGGCGAGCTGATTGATTCGGCGACCATCGGCGGCTTCCCAATCGGTCCATTGCTTGCCGTAAATCGGTCCCAGATCGCCATTCTCGTCCGCCCATTCATCCCAGATCGTCACGCCATGCTGATGCAGATAGCGCAGATCGGTATCGCCGCGCAGAAACCACAGCAGTTCATGAATAATTGAGCGCAGATGTAGCTTCTTGGTCGTCACCAGCGGAAATCCGGCCCGCAAATCGAAACGAAGTTGTGCGCCGAACCGGCTGAGTGTGCCGATCCCCGTGCGATCCGTTTTGGCGGTTCCCTGCTTCAACACTTGTTGCAGCAGTTCCAGATAGATTTTCATGACTGATGAGTTCCCAGGCGGCTTTGCTTGAAGCAGTGGCATTTTATGTTGCAATGCAATATATTGACGGCAATTCCATGAAGCATGAAGAAGTTACCGCCCGTCAGGATCCAAAATGGCTGCCAAGGCAACGTCCTCGATTCAAGTCATCACCCGGGTATCCCGGTTATTGGATACCATCGCCGCGCATGATGAACCCGTGAGCCTCAAAACCCTGGCTCATACCACCAGCCTGCATCCTTCCACCGCTTTCCGCATTCTGGCTTCGTTGATTGAACACGGTTTTGTCGAGCGTAGTTCCACCGGGCATTACCAGTTAGGCGTCAGGCTGTTTCAGTTAAGTCACTGTATTCACCACCGCTTTGATCTGCGTCACGAAACCCGCCCGATTCTGGAGCGGCCCCATGAGCCGCCTGCGGGCAAAGTGTCAGGCTGAGTGGGCGCTGCCCGGCAACTCCACAATAAACGTCGCGCCCTGCCCCAGTTCGCTCTCCACCCAGATGCGGCCGTGGTGATGTTCAACGATCTTCTGGCTGATCGCTAAACCCAGACCGGTGCCTTTGGGTTTACCGGCATGGGGATCGTTCACCTGGTGGAACTTCTCGAAGATCAGCTTGTGCTGGTCATGGGCGATGCCCGGCCCGTTGTCAATCACTTCAATCCGCCAGCGTCCGGCCAGTGCCAGCAGCCGAATCATCACTTCGCCGCGCTGTTCCGGGCAAAACTTCACCGCGTTGGATAGCAGGTTGATGATGACTTGCGTCAGTCGGTTCGGTCGATCGCC
>JAAUTD010000107.1 GCA_012031845.1 Synechococcaceae cyanobacterium SM1_2_3 | reverse complement strand
TCGCCCTGAGCCTGTCGAAGGGCATTCATCGATAAAAACCGGGGTTCGACCGGCTCACCCCGAACGGTTTTTTGAACCTGAAGCGAAAGTCCTGCCAGTAATTCTCAAAGATGTCCGTGATCAGGATGAGCAGAAATTCGGTATCGGTCGGCAGGGTAAAAATTTCCAGCGTGCCGTTGCCGGGTTCGGTGACTACAGTGGATTCGGTCATGCGGGTTATTCCTCGTAGAGCGGAAGAGACGGTAAAGGCGCGGTGGCAGGCATGGGTTTGACGCTTATTCTGGCAACCTCTGCTTGGCGAACGTCATCGGGTTCTGGCCGGTCTGCGCGACCACGTAGCGCCCCAGCACGAACAGCAGCGAAGAAAGGCGGTTGAGATAGCCAATAATGTCGGCGTTTTCGATCAGGTTCTCGGCCATCAGCCGCGAGACGCATCGCTCGGCGCGGCGCACCGCCGTTCGCGCCATGTCCAGCGCCGCGTCAGCCAGGGTGTCGCCAGGAATCACAAATTCCCGTGGCATGGTCACGCGCTGGCCAAACTGGTCAGTCAGATTCGCCAGCCAGGCGACCTGCTCGGAACCGATTTGCCGGAATTTGGCCTGCGCATCCGGGGTCGCCGCCAACTCGGCCATCAAGCCGTAGCAATGCCGCTGCACCTGCACGAGCAGGTCATTGATTTCACGGTCATCAATCAGGGCGCGGGCGAATCCGATCATCGATCCGGCCTCGTCAACTGCGCCAAAGGCTTCCGGCTGCGGATGGTGTTTGGGTACGCGCCCGGCGCCGAGCAGTCCGGTCGTGCCATCGTCGCCCCGCGCTGTGTACCAGGGAAATGCCTTGCTCATTGCTCCTCCCGATTTCAAGCATGAGGGTTGAAGGGTTCAGCCGTATTTCTGAACCCATTGCCGATTCCGCTCGGCTCTTTCTGCCGCCTGGATCACCGGACAACTGGCGCAAAAATGGCGTTGCTTGCCTTTGAAATACAAACAACAACTGGCGCGAATATGGAAATAATGATGTTTTCCTTGTTCGCGGATGAAATACCAATGCGGGAGCGAATCGGCCAGCGGTCGCGATGCGTCATAAAACAGGGTCAAGTAACGCCTGAACCGGTCTTCAGGTAGTTGCAATCGCTTGCTGATGTTGAGGATTTGCCCGACCCACGATGAACTGACCATTGCCCACAGCGCCTTGTGGGAAAAGCCTGACCATTCATGCAATGCCTCAACCACCGGTTTTGCATGGCCCGCAAGCTGATCGGCCACCAGATGGATCGCCGCATCCGGGTCCGAATAGCTCAAGAGGCAATGCGGATGGGCGCTGAAAGGATGATCCTTGGCGATGAGTAAGCCATCGCTGTTCAGGCAAATCGCCTGAAACAGGGTGTTGTCGGCAAAACACAGAGCGGCCTCTTCAGCGGCATACCAGGGTATGGGCTTGTCCATCAACCAAGGCGCAATCACCGCGCCCGCCGACCAGCCATAACGAAGCAGAAAAGAAGCGGCGGCAAACCGTCGGCTGGCGATGCCGCTTCGCGCCATGAAGGCTTGTAATAGTCCGGCATAAAAACCTTCCTGTGGTTGGCGCATCGCTGAATGGCTCAACCAGAACAACGCCGGAAGCCCACTATTCCCGGTCGCTCCGGTGGTTTGTTCAGTCCTCCTCGGCGGAACCTCAGATCGATGTCTGACGACGGTCGTATAGATGCCTGAGGCATTGATCGCCGCGATGGTCGCCAGCAAAGGCGCGGAAGCATCATTCTCGGATTGCATCTCAAACATAGCCGATGGGAAAAACCTAAATAAAGATAATGGATTGCGTGGGAACTGACCGCGCCTTGCTACATCATCGCCACGCACGGCGGCGCGAGCGCCAGACCGATATGGCGTCAGTTTGGAACACCGGACTGCAAACGACGCTGCAACAGCAGGAGAAAGAAGGGGCCTCCCCAGAGCGCGGTAATCACGCCCAGGCGAATCTCCTCCGGCGTACGAACGGTTCGCGCAAATAAATCGCATAAAACCAGAAAAACCGCGCCCGTTAACGCGCAGGCGAGAATCAAGCGATGGTGGCTGGGTCCCAGCATCATCCTGACGACATGCGGAATGATCAGTCCCACGAAGCCGATCATTCCCGCTACGGCCACCGCAGCGCCCGTCAGCAACGCGGCGCTCACCAGCACGAAGCGTTTGACGCGCTCGGCGTCCATGCCCAGCGCCAGCGCGGTTTCCTCGCCTTGCAGTAACAAATCCAGGTCGCGTGCGAAATACAGAGCGACGATGAAACCGGCGGCGATAAAAGGCAGGCACAACTGAATATGCAGCCAACTGCGGCCATCCAGACCGCCCAAGGTCCAGAACAGAATCTCCTGGGTCAGTTTCAGATTCGCCAGATTTATCGAGATGATGAACGACGTGACCGAACCCAGAATCGCCGCGACCGCGATCCCGGTCAGCAGCAACGATTCGCTGGGTGTGCAGCCGCCGCGAGTCGCTATCGCGTAGACCACGGCCAGGGCCAGCAACCCGCCGACAAACGCGAAAGTCGGCAGCAAATAGACTGAGAACGCAACCGCCCCGGTGGCAAAAGCGACCACGCCGCCAAAAGCCGCGCCCGCACCCACGCCCACCAGTCCCGGATCGGCCAGGGGATTGCGGAAAACAGCCTGCATCTGTGCGCCAGCCACCGCCAGGGCGCCGCCGACCAGGGCGCTTAATAGAACCCGTGGCATCCGCACGGTCCACACGATCAGATCATCGGCGCGCTCCACGCCAGCGCCATTCACCATACTGCCGGGCAACAGGCGGAGTTCCAGGACGCGAACGACAAGACGCCAATCCATCGGCGTCGCGCCCAGCGCGACCCCGGCTACCACGCTGATGACCAGCGCCGCCGCGACCACCGCGCAGAACAAAGCAAATCGCGCGCCTGTCTGAAAACGCTCTTGGTCCACTGTTCAAACCCCGAAAATGGCTGAATGCGTCAATTTGGCAACCGGTGCGTCCATGGATGTTATGGATTGACGGTTTTGCACAGATGGTTAGCCATGATGCGGGCCAGTTGAGTCACCAGTGGCGACAGCGGCAGATGATCCTTGCCGTCAGAAACGACGACCTGTTGTTTTTGAGCCGCTTCGGTAGCGCCCTACGACCGGGTCATCCCGCCAATTTTGCAGTTCCCGTGTTCCCTGGCCCGGATCCGACCAGGTGAAAATCCATTCCGGGTTCCAGCGCAAAATGGTTTCCCTGCCCACTTTCTGATAGGTGCGCAAACCGTTCTCGGCCCCGACATTCACGCTGCCCACCAGGCGAACCACGTCATGGAACAGCGTCTGATCACCGTAGGTGTAGCCGACCATCGAAACGCCAAACACACGGGGCGGCTTTTCATGCGCCCGGCATTGCGTGCGGATCTGCTCGATTTCGCGGGTAAAACGGGCGCGTTCGGCGGACGCGGCCTCATCACATCCCGTGACGTAGCCGATCAGGCTGATATTTTCCGCGACCTGATCCAGCGATGTCGCCAGGGTATGGATGCGAAACACGGGTATCCCGGCGGACTGAATTTGATGAATCAGATCGCCGTTGGAACGGCTGGACGCCAACACCAGATCCGGATCGAGCCTGAGAATGGCCTCGATGTTGGTCGCCACCGCCGGTTGGTGCGCTTGACATGCTCCAGGACGTTGCTGACCTGTTCGCGGTGCGCCTGAGCGCTCACGCCGACCACTCGTTCCGTCGGCGCGATGCGGTAAACGTACTCGTCTATCTCGTATTCCAGTGAAACGATGCGCATGGGCGCTTTAGCGAATTCCAGCCTTCCGCCGTTGGCGTCTATCGCCCAGCGGGGATAGGTCAGCGGCCCGGTAAGCACACCTAATCCCGCGCTGGATTGCCAAGGCGAAGGACGTTGCGCCAGAGACAGCGCAGGGCGCGCCGCCAGGAAAATTCCCGCCAGTACAAGAAGCAAGCGTGTGAAAGAAGATTTCCTGGTGTGCATCTATTTGATTCCTTGCGGCTATGGCGCCAGCGGGGCGGTTCCCGCCTGCTCAAGGTCTTCGGGAACCGGTTCGCCGAGATAGCGTTCCCTGAATTGGTAATACAGCCGGAGATTCTCCCAATTGGGCTGCCTCAAGGCGGTATGCGGCGTATCGCCGAGCAAAACGTGCGGGAAGAAGATGGTGGTCATCTGCTCGCCGTAGCCATTCCACAGCCGAATGCCGGAACTGCGCTGTTTGATCGAGCCATCATTGCCGCGCCAGTCATAAAAAGCGATTTTGGCGACGCGCCGCAAGGTGAGCGACTCCTCATTCTCCTTTCCCTTATAAGCGCCAATGCAGAGATGGCAATGCCAGGGGCCTGGGTCGATGGTGAGATAACCATTGTGGATACGCACTTCAGGGGCATTCTCGAATGGCAACTCGAAGACCGCGCCCAGCAGCCACGGCCCTATCGTGATGCGCTGCCAGTGTTCTTCGAAAATATCGCGCATCAACCGGGTTACCGCTTCCTCGGAGGCGTCCAGATAGCTGTAGCGGGTCATGGCGCCATCGGGATGGTGGACGATTTCATGCTGTGCGTCGGGTTGAGTCATTTTGATGGTGCTCTACTCGTGTGGTGAAAAACCAGAACCGGCTCGCCGTAATGGTCGGTAAGCCGTTCCACTTCAACGCCAAAGACATTGCCGATCACGGGCGAATGGAGTATTTGATCGCGTGGCCCGCAATCGACCAGGCGTCCTTGGTTAATGATGGCGACCGTTGAAACACAACGGGCGATTCCGCCCAGATCGTGACTTGCCAGCACTACCGCATGTCCCGAACGGGCAAGACTGGAACAGAGGTCAAAGACCTCCAGAGCGTGTTCGATATCCAGGCTGGCGGTCGGCTCGTCCATTAAAATAAAATCGGGTTCGGTCGCAAGACTGCGGGCAATAAAAACCCGCTGACGCTCTCCCCCCGACAGCGTGGTGACGGTTCGATCCCGAAGATGCGTAATATCGCAACGCATCATGGCTTGATCGATCACCTGACGATCCGCCCGCGTCTCGCGCTCAAACCGGCCCCGGTGGGGATACCGCCCCATAGCGACGACTTCGTTGACCGTAAACGCAAAATCCATTCGGGTATCCTGGGGGACGAATGCAATCCTGCGAGCCACCTGAAACCGGGGAATGCTGGAAAGCGAAACGCCATCCAGCGTGACTTGTCCGGTAGAGGCCGGCCATATATTGGCCAGTACCCGAAAGAGGGTGCTTTTACCGCTCCCGTTTGGACCAACCACACCCATAAAATCGCCTCTGGCAACGCGAAGATTGATAGTGTCGAGGATTTTTCGACCGGCGCGTTGCAGCTTAATATCACGAGCTTCCAGCATGGCGTTGTCCCAGATTGCCGATATTCAGTACCTTCATCAGCGGCATTACGAATCGATGGGTTGATCTTCCAGCGCCACAAGCTTATTGCCCAGTTTTTCATCATCCTGAGAGGACCATTTGTGGCGGATATTGATGATCCTGACACTATGACAATAGCGTCCTTCATGATCGTAATAGCCGACTTCAAGGTCGCCGTGCTCGGATTGCGCCCGCTGTAAATGGGAATCAAATCGCTAATTTTCATTTCACTCCTTCAACCATTCGATCATCAAAATTCAGCGCCTAACCCATGCTGCCGCACCAGAATTAGGGCAGTTTGGCAATCGGTATATTCATCGCGTATTTACTCGATATTCGATGAATACGTTTTGGAAAAAGAGTGGCCTATAAATATTCCAACAACCCAGGAGTACATAGACAACCTGAAGGCCATTCCAAAAACCTGCGTACCCTTAAAAGGCGCATAACAATCCTATTTGAGTTGTGAATACACCGATTAAAAATAGTCTTTTCTTGAAAGTAAACTTGGATATTGCAATCAACTTCGGTCAAAGTTGGCGCTGTCCAGGGAGAGAGAAATCCGTTTGTCCAGTTCAGCGAGCACTTCGCGCTTTTTCACAGGACTGTAATTCAACCAGCCAGCGATTTCGTCCAGTGTGCGGAAGCAGCCATCACACCATTGGGTTTGCGGGTTGATGACGCAAACCCCGATGCAGGGTGAGAGAGGATCGGGGAAAGAAGGTATATGGTCGGCTGTCATGATGATTTGTTCTTTTAAGAGATAAGCCCGTTTTCCAGAATCGCCTCTTGGCGAACCCATCGGCTGATTGTTCCATGAGTTCGCCAAAAGGCGCCATTCCTGATGGAAGACCGCTTAACCATCAGAATGTTAAGGTAAAATCTGCAAACCAGAATCTTCCCGGCGCCAGAGAATAGGCATAGTATTCTTTGTCCATAATGTTGTTGACTGAAAAAGAAACTTTTGCCCAAGGCGTCGCTTTGTAAGAGACATTGGCATCAGCCGTGAAGTAGGCGTCATAAACGCCGTAAACACCGCTGGTGATGTCCGTATTGTCGTCCGTGGTGTATTGTTTGCTCCTGTATCGACCCACAAGAGAAGCGATGAACGGGCCTTTTTCATAATCGCCGCCGAGATTTACCATAACGTCAGGCACATAGGTCAGGTGCTTGCCGATGGAAGCCGGCCTGGCGTCGTTTTCAGTGATCTTTGAATCCGTAAGGGTGAGATTGGCAAACAGTCGCAGCCATTTATCAAATCTCTGCTCGGCCTCAAGCTCTACTCCCTTGTTCTCAGCCTTTCCCGCATTGACCTTATCAATCAGCGTGGCGGTGGTATTGGCCGAGTAAATTATGTCTTGCAAATAATTCTCGAAATAGGACACCTTGACAGTCGCCCCCTCCCACAGCTTTTGCTCTATCCCGATATCCCAGGAGGTGATCGTTTCCGGCTTCAAATCCGGGTTGCCTGCGTAAGTGACGCCGCCTTGGTAGGTCGTCGTCCGGTAAAGATCATACAAACCCGGCGCCCGGAAGGCTCGCCCTACTGACGCCCTCAAGGTTGTTATTTCAGAAGGTTTGTAAACGAGAGCCCCTTTCGGGCTGAAGGCCGATTTGCTGCGGCTGTCATACGATTTGGGATAACCGTCAACGCCGGACTGGGCTATATAACCGTCATAGGTTTCCCACCAGTCTCCCCGAACACCAACAAAGGCCGTCAGCTTTTCATGGAGTTGGATTTCATCCTGGAAAAAGACGCCAAAGTTTTTGTCTCTTCCCTTTGCCTCGTAGGTCACTCCGCGGGAGGGAGTGTTTCTATCCTGCCAGTTCGACAGAGGCTGCTCGGTGACATCCGTCCAGGCAGTTTTGAATGACACGCCGTATGTGAGCAGATGTTTATTGAACAACAGCGTCGTCAATTGCAGGTCGGCGATGTAGGTATCCGTCGGCGCCTGGGAATATTTACCCGGACCTCCGTTAATGGTCGCCCCAGTGTCGGGTTGAACCCACCAGTAGTTGTTCTGATCCAGATAGCCGAGTAGCAGCTTGATCTTGGTATCGGCAATATCAGTTTCTAATCCCAGATTGTAGAGATTCCGCGCCACCTGCCCCGCGTTGCTGAGAAAGGACGATTCCGTTCACCGATGTTCCGTAGCTCCAGACCGGATTTCCCGATGCGTCCTGTAGGTAGCTGTCGGGTTCGCCGTATTTCCATTCATCGACGAAGCGCATCATTCCAAAAGAGACCTTGCTATTCGAAGATAGGTCGTAGACAGCTTTGACGTTGAGATTGTCGTGGCGATGGGACGTCGCACCCTTGTCTCCAATCAGATAACGCCTCGATCCAGAAGCGGAAGTAGCGGACATGTCAGAGTAGCCGGTCAAACCGGCTGTAGGCTTGGAAGTGGTCAACACCAGGTCCGTCGGATATCCATTGGTGTGTTTATAACCATAGCTCGCAAAGACACTCAGTTTGTCGGCGAACTTGCCCCCAGCCGAGACATAGGACGTGACCACGTCTCTCGGCCCTGTATCTCTGTCAAAGCTTGAGCCGTAACCTGTTTTGATCGTCGCTTCCCACTTTTCCGGCATCCGGGTGAGGATGTTCACGACGCCCGACATGGCATTCCCACCGTAGAGGCTGGAAAACGGGCCTTTCACCACTTCGATCCGCTCCATATCCATCGGCTCAACCTGATGCCAGATTACCGAGCCGGAATAGGAATCGTTGACGGGCATGCCGTCCACGAGAATCAGCGATCTGGCGCCCGAAGGAATTCCTCTTATCGTGATGCTGCCTCCCATCGAATCCAGAAGCCCTTTCCCTGTTGGAGGGTTAGTCGCAATGCCCGCTGTGGTATTCAAGACATCAATGGCGGTAATGGCATGCTTTTTTTCGATCTCTTTTCTCGTTATCACCTCCACGCTTCCCGGCGCGTCTTCCACCGCCTGTTCCGTGCGAGTGGCCGTGACCGTGATTTCATCCAGGTTATAGATCGTCTTATCTTCGGCAAACGCGCAAAGCGGCGCACAGAGACCTACAAAAATCAGATAACAGCGACTCACACGCGGAGACGAAACAACGGTAAGCAGAATATTGGAACAGATAAAGTTGGAAAACACGAAACAGACTCCGTTAGAACTTGCGAATACAAGTAGAAACAGCGTCCACCAAGCAATTAGAAAACGACACAGCATTCAGCCCGCCGAATCAAGGCAAGGTCATGATGGCGTCAGTCGTGGAGGGATAAAAATAAAGCCACCCTTCAGCGAACTCTACACGCTTAGCAACGCACGAAGGCGTCACCCAAACGGCAGGCCGCACCCTCGAAAAACCCCGTTCAAAGGTAGGTGACGCAGTGACGGCAGGTCTCCTGGCTGGCGGGTCATCGCCTTTCGCTCGGCCTTCCCAGTCGTTTAAACTGACCAGTGGCGTGTAGTGAGCGTCGGCTCGTCGCTTACAGTTGCGGGGGCAGCCACGGCTTGCATGGTATTCTCTCTTTGGAGAGAAAATACACCGTGTTCCCTTTTCATCCCACTTGGGGAAACCGTCGATTAAAATATAGATTAGAACAAAGAAAATCGCAAGCTAAATTACAGTTATTTTCTTTATTATCTCGCTTATTAATCTCAATAAATAACAGAAAAAACCCCACCTCGCCACTATAAAACAAGGCGCGTTAATACTGGCGAAACCCAAATGACTATTATCGGGTCAATCCCGTAAAGGTAGGCAGATTTTATTGGGTATTAAATGCTGGTGATTGTGGTCATCTTCGTGGTGATGCGCAAAGTGCGGCACGCTCCGCCACTCTTCGCGGCCAATAACCGGTGTGCGATAGGCGCAGAATTGACAATTCATGAATGCCACGCCGGTTTCTGCTTCGGAGAGGCGCTCTATAAAAGTCTCAATCAATAACGGATGGACGTTCAAATAGGGGGCGACCACAGTGCGCATCGCCGGGTGGGCCATTCCATATTTAGCGACGGTCGCCTGTATCCGTTCGACCAGACAGCCGTTAAACAGAAGATAAGGAAATACCACGACCTGTCGAAACCCCAGGCGATGAACCCGCTCCAGCGCATCGGCCATCAACGGAGCGGCGACGGCGGTATAGGCGGTGACTGCCCAGCCGAAGCCCATGCCTTCCCACAGGATTTGGGTGATCTTGCTGATGCTGGAGTTGGCGTCGAGGTCGGAACTGCCGCGCCCGATCACCAACAACACGGTGTCTCGCCGGTCGTAGTCCGATCCGAGCGTGGCTTCGGCGCATTCGATACGCTCGCGGGCGACGTGTAGCAGGTTGGGATGAACGCCCAAGTCCGCGCCCAAGGTGATTTCCGGACTCGGATGTTCAGATTGAAAGGCGTTGAGGATGACCGGAATGTCGTTCTTGATGTGACCGGCGGCCATCAGGAACGCCGGTAGCGCGGTGATGCGGTGAACGCCCTGTTGCCGCAGCGTTTCCAGCGCTTCGGTAAGACTAGGTTCGGTCAGCTCCAGAAACCCGGCCAGCAAGGTGCGCTGGGGCAGCGCCTGTCGCAACTGCTCGGCCAGAGCATGAAATTCGGCAACACCAGCAGCGCGGCGAGTGCCGTGACCGATCAGCAACACGGCAGGATCGGAGGGAGAAGTCTGGATCATCGGAGCGTTCCACAGGGGGGTTGGGTTGCTGAAAATCAGGGGTTGTCGAGAAACAGAGCAGCGATTTCGTGCGCCGCCTGGTCGCGTCGGCTTCGATCATTTTCCTCGGCGAGGTGATGATTGAGGTGATCAACGAGCAAACCGGCGCGGATTTGACCAAGTTCGCGGTGGCAGTCGTGTACCCCGTTCAGCAACTCGACGCAGGACAGCCCGCGTTCGAGACGATCAAGCAACGCCTCAATACGATTGCGATGCGCAAGCAAATCGTGGCGAAGCTGATGCGAATGTTCGATGTGAGCCATCGTTTTGAAGTCTCCTCAGTCAAAATTTCGTTTAGCGGGAAAATGCCCGATTTCTTCACAACCGCCCGCGCAGCAACTGGTGAAAGCGTTCCAGCGTTTCCTTGGGATTGCGTCGCCCGGTCGCGCACGCCTTGCAGAGACAGGCGATGCCTCGCGCTTCAGGTGGAACTTTTTCGAGCGCCTCGGCGGGTATCGGTGTTTCAAAGCACCAGCACATGGATTCGCCCGCCGCGATTCCGCATTGGTTGGGCTGCCCGCAGATCGGGCAATGGCAAGGATCGATATTCACGGTCGTCACCCGGCTATTGCTGGGGAAAAGCACGCTTTCACGCCGCTCATCGCCTGGGATAAGGTCGGAAAATCCTGCCAGGTTTCCGCATGGTGAAGACGCCACATCGGCTGTCCGCTCCGATCATGGACTTCGATGTGCAGGGCAGACCGAGGGCCACCATGGCCATTGACGATGAATCCCTCCCGCTCCAGCGCCCGCCCCGTCCACAAGGCGGGCAGCCCTTCACCCGCCAGGTCAACGACGCCGCGAGTTGGGTTATGCACCTTGAAATGGCCGCCATGCGCGTCAAATTCGACGCCTGCGCTCTCGAACGCCGCCTGAAACGCGCCGTCCAGCACCAGTTCCTCCGCGATCCCGGCTCGGATCGGTCCGCCCGGCGGCAGCCAGCCACAGCCGATCCGCCCCGCGAACGCCAAATCCGAT
>JAAUTD010000106.1 GCA_012031845.1 Synechococcaceae cyanobacterium SM1_2_3 | reverse complement strand
GTTCAAAAACCGTTCGGGGTGAGCCTGTCGAACCCCGTTTTTAACCGATGAATGCCCTTCGACAGGCTCAGGGCGAACGGATGGAGCGAAAGTCCTGATGGGTAAAAACTTGGGCGGATAAACGGATATAAAACGGCTGTCCGCCCTGCGGGCGCTGGTGCATCCAGCGAAACCACCATCCAAACTTGCTGTTCCATCAAATAACTTGCAAAGCTACTAACCATTATGGTTGATTATATTGAGTCCTCCCGGCCAGCCTACCCGTTGGACGATATTCGAGCCGCTGCCGATCAGCACCGCATTCGGTATGAGGGTCGCAAGGTCAGTTCAGATATTCGTAACCTGCTCTATACACTAGAAGATGTCGCTAATTGCATCTCAGGACTTCAAACAAGGCAATTTCAAAAGTCACTGAAATACAAAGATTCTTCTTGCTATGACGTTTATATTCGTGATTTTCGACACGATGAAGATAAGCCAGCCGACCGGATTTATATGAAATTACGCCTGCTAGACACCGGCCAATTAGTAATTGGTATTGGCTCCTTCCATGTATAACAATTACAGCCCTGTATGACAGACAGGAGGTGACGCATGAGCCAAGAAAAATGCGCAAACTGTGGCGCGTCTGAACTACAGTTTCTTACTGAAGCAGAGACTTTTATTTACAAAGGTCAATCTTTGACTGTGGATGTTGATTATTCCGTTTGTGCTCAGTGCGGAACTGAGGTCATCTTGACTGAGCAAATCAAGCGTAATGATTGCCGCTTACGCGATGCGTGGCGAAAAGCGGATGGGTTATTGAGTGGGGCGGAAATTTCAGCATTACGCAAAAAATTAGCACTCACTCAACAGGAAGCGGCCAAGATTTTCGGCGGTGGCGTCAATGCTTTCTCTAAATACGAGCGCGGCGAAGTGATTCAAAGCGAAGGCATGGATAAACTCATGCGCTTAGCTTTGGAAGAAAAACCCGTTAATGCCTATCGCTGGTTGCGTGAGCGGGCAGGGCTATCCATTGCAACCGAAAATAACTATGGTGGCGAAATTTTTCATCTTTTTAAGGCGAAATATCTACCGTTAAAGATGGAATCAGCGAACGAAATTTTTCAGAAAAAACGGATGATTATAGAGATACCCATTATGGATAAAGTACTTATTTCGCAAGCTGCAAAGTACTTAAAACTAAAAAACATTACGCTATTCGAGTGTAACTTGAAGCGTTTTCAAGAATTAAGCGAACAAAAAGCTCTCGGCCAACAAATAAAAAAAGGCGTTCGTGGCATACTTGGAGAAGTAAACGAGGGAGATCGGCATTTTCAACTATTTCGGGTATTCATTGAACTAGGGGTTCGTTTTACTGAGCTACCAGCTCAAGATGAGCAACCCGTTAATCCCCTATTTCAAATTGAGGCGGTATTTCAGGTGGATTATGAATTAACCGATGAAGTTGACCAGGCCGCCTTGCATGAATTCGCGAATTACAATGCAGTTCACAACGCTTGGCCGTTCTGGCGACAATTTGTCTTTTCTACTGCGCATCAAGCTGGATTGCCCTGTCCTGAAATCCCTTTGCTAACCGATTTGCAGCAGTAAGGATAGCGCCGTTACCATGCCTTATCTCGAATGGACAAACAAAGCAAAAGCCGTCGCCGATGTGTCCGACGTTCCTTATCACTTGCTGAGCTTTGAGCGCGGTTATGGCGATTCTAATGCCGACAATCTGCTAATCCGTGGCGATAACCTGCTGGCGCTCAAGGCGCTGCTGCCGTTCTATCGGGGCCGGGTCAAGTGCATTTACATTGACCCGCCTTACAACACCCAATCCGCCTTTGAGCATTACGACGACCGGCTAGAACATTCCCAGTGGTTATCCATGATGTATCCGCGTTTGGTGCTGTTGCGGGAATTGCTGGCGGCAAATGGGAGTATTTGGGTTTCGATTGATGATAACGAAGCGCATTATCTAAAAGTGCTATGCGATGATATTTTTGGGCGTAAGAATTTTGTAGGTCATGTAATTTGGCAAAAGAAATTTGCGCCACAAAACGATACCAAGTTGATAGACGCAAACCATGACCATATTTTGTGTTTCTCTAAGAATATCGCATTATGTCAACTGAACCTACTCCAGCGCAGTGATAAAATGAATGACCGCTACAAAAATCCAGATAATGACCCGCGTGGCCCTTGGACTTCAGATAACCCTCTACGCCGTGAATACCGAGAATATGCGTATTACGAAATTGAAACGCCATTTGGCCGAAAAGTGATACCTCCACCAGGATCAAGCTGGCGGTTTAATAAAGAAGATGTGCCGAAACTGATTGCTGATAATCGCCTTTACTTCGGAAAAGATGGTAAAGGTGTTCCTCGCATTAAACGCTTTCTGTCTGAAGTAAAAATTGGAATTATTCCGCAAACAATATGGCTGCACACCGAAGCCGGAAATACACAGGAAGCCAAGAAAGAAGTAATTGCTCTTAACTCGAAAGAAATCTTTGATACGCCAAAACCTGAGCGATTACTAACCCGAATTTTGCAAATTGCCACCAACCCCAACGATCTTGTTCTCGATTCCTTCCTTGGTTCCGGCACTACCGCCGCAGTCGCTCACAAAATGGGGCGGCGCTATATCGGGATTGAAATGGGCGAACACGCTGAAACCCACTGCATCCCGCGTTTGCAAAAAGTCATTGCCGGCGAACAAGGCGGTATTTCCCAAGCGGTGAACTGGCAAGGTGGCGGCGGATTCCGCTACTACACGCTGGCCGATCCCGTGTTTCTGGCCGACGGCAGCATCAATCCGGCAGTGCGGTTCCCGGCGCTGGCCGCCTATCTCTGGCACTTCGACACTGAGCAGGCGGCATCACAAACCTTCGACTCGCCTTTTCTCGGTGAACATAACGGCAAAGCCTATTACCTGCTCTACAACGGCATTCTCGGCGACCGCACGCCACAAGGCGGCAACGTCCTGACCGCTGCGGTACTCGCCCATCTACTGAAAGTACATCCGCATCCCGGCCCCAAAGTGATCTACGGCGTGATGACCCGCTTGGGCACAAAGCGGCTCGCTGCTGAAAATATCGAATTCAAGCAGATTCCCTATGACGTGCGGGTGCGCTGATGTTCACTCTCAAGCAATATCAAGACGATGCGTTAGCCGCCCTCGACGGCTTTTTGCAACGGGTGCGCGTAGTCGGGCTTGAAGCGGCCTGGCGGGAATGCGCCCCGATGGTTCCGCTGAAGAATGGTCAGCAGGCTCAACTTCCCTATCAAAAAGACGCTTTCGGAGACATTCCCTGCGTCTGTCTGCGGCTTCCCACGGGCGGCGGCAAAACATTACTGGCCGCTCATGCCGTGGCGCGAGTCGGTAAAACCTTCTGCGATACCGACGCGCCAGTCGTCTTGTGGCTAACGCCTTCCGATACGATTCGTAGCCAAACGGTCGCGGCGCTGAACCAGGCCGGCCATCCCTATCGGCAGGCGCTAGAGCAAAAGCCGCATCAAGTAGTGCGCGTGTTGGAACTGGATCAACTCGCGACGGTAAATCCCTATGAGATAGGACGGCAGACCCTCGTACTCGTCGCCACCATCCAGGCGTTCCGCGTCCAGGATGAAAAAAAGGCGCAGCGCACCGTCTATGCCTATGACGAAGCTTTGGAGCCGCATTTTCAGGGTTTGACGCCGCAACAGTCCGCTCATCTCGATAAGGTGGAATTGGCGAGTCTGGAAAGCCAGCCTTACCTGACAACGGCCAATCTAGGCCAGGTTAAGGCATCGCTGGCTAACTTCCTTCATCTCACTCACCCTATCGTCATCGTGGATGAAGCGCACAACAACCGGACTGAAACCAGCTTCACCACACTCAAACGCCTCAATCCCGCCTGTGTGATCGAACTGACCGCGACCCCGGTGGGCAATAGCAACGTGCTTTACACCGTGTCGGCCCAAGCGTTAAAGACCGAAGACATGATCAAGTTGCCCATCGTGCTGGCGGAACATCCGACCGGTTGGCGCGATGCGGTGCGCGACGCGATTTTGACCCGTCAACGACTGGAACGCTGGCTCAACGCGAGCCGGACTACATCCGCCCAGTGCTGCTGTTCCAAGCCGAAGCCAAAAACGGTGAAGTCACCGTAGAGGTGTTGTTGGCGCATCTCATCAGCCCGGATGGAGCAGGACTGGATCGGAACGAAATCGCCGTGGCGACCGGTACAGAAAAGGGATTAGACGGGATCGACCTGTTTGATCGAGCCTGTCGCATTCGTTATGTGATTACCGTAGAAGCCCTCAAAGAAGGCTGGGACTGTTCCTTTGCCTATGTGCTGTGTTCATTGCAGGAATCCCGCTCGGCTAAGGACGTAGAACAATTACTAGGCCGCGTTTTGCGGATGCCCTATGCCCGCGCCCGCGTCACGCCGGAATTGAATTACGCCTACGCGCATGTTCTCGCCGCCAGTTTTTCCGAAGCCGCTAACCGACTGACGGATCGCTTGGTCAATAACATGGGCTTCGAGAAATACGAAGCGGAGCAAGCAGTCACCCCTTCGGCCAGCCTGTTCCCAGAAGATGACGCTACGGGAACCTTGCCCTTGCTACCGGATTGCGTGTTGTCGGTTCCATCTGCCCCTGCGCTGCCCGTGCCTACCGAATTGCAAGCGGTCATCGAAGTGCGCCCGACCCACAACGGCGCAACCGTGATCGTGCATGGCGCCGTTTCAGAGGCGGTAGAGAACTACCTGCTTTCGGCCTATACCGGCCCGCATCAGCACGCCGTCAAAGAACAAATTGACCACCACCACGCCCGTCAAGCTGCGTTGCGTGCGCCCGCTACCCGAGGGGAACGCTTTGCACCACTGCCGCAACTCTGTCTTGAATGGGACGGGGAATTACAGCCGGTAGAACGGGAAACGCTGATGGAGTTAGGCGAATTCGACTTGCTGGCGCAACCGGTGCAACTGGCGGGGTTTGCCATTCAAGAAAGGGTCAACACGTTCGAGATCGACATGGACGGCGAAAAGGTGTTAGTGCGCTACGCCGATAGTCGGCAACTGCCTTTGAACGAAATTCCTACCCATGTCACCGAGCAAGATTTAGTGCGCTGGCTGGAATGGGAAGTGCGCCCACCTGAAGGCAACCTACATCCGGCTCAGTTGCGAAAATATCTGGTGAACCTGGTCAGTCATCTACAGCGCGACCGAGGTTTTACCCTGACCGCATTGGATCGCGGCAAAGTCCAATTAGCAAAAGCAATCCGTGAGGAAATTGATCGCTTGCGGAAAGCCGCTATTGCGAGTGGCTTTCAGTCTGCTTTACCGGGGATGACCACGGCACAGATCGACGAAGGTTTTCGCTACACCTTCACCTTTCACCCGCAACGCTATCCGGCCCGACCACCGTACTACAGCGGACGCTACCAGTTCGCCAAACATTATTACCCAATGATTCATGATCTGCGGGAGAAGACTGACAGCGGTAAATTCTCAGAAGAGTTTATTTGCGCTCAAGCGTTAGACGCCCATCCTCAAGTCAGACGTTGGGTGCGCAATGTCGAAAGAAACGAGCGGCTTTCATTCTGGTTGCCGACAGCAACCGATTACTTTTACCCGGATTTCATTGCCGAATTAACGAATGGGCATGTGCTGGCTGTCGAATATAAAGGCGATCCCTACAAAACCAACGACGATTCACGCGAAAAGATGCAAATTGGCAAACAGTGGGAAAGCACATCGGGAGGCCGCTGCCAATTTCTTATGGCCGTCGCTTCAGACGAGAAAGGCAGGGATGTAAAGCGACAAATCGCCGATAAGATTCGGCTTGGCATTGGCGGCGAATGAACAAGCGCGGCTACTGGAATGCAAACAGCGCATCAAGACCGAAAAGATTGAACCCCAAAAGGACAACGCGATGTCAACCGAGACGAGACTCAAACGACTGGGCCTGTGGCATCTGCACGACCAGCCGGAAGCACTACGCAAGGAACTGGATCGGCAGATAGCGATAGACCGAAAGGAACGGGCGATAGCCGTCGAGAAGGCACTAAAGAAGAAAGCCGCGATGCGGGAAGCGATGGCGAATCAACGGCAGGGGTAAACCATGCGCCGCCGACGGCTGGCGCATCCCTGCCAAGGCCGCCACTGGATACCCAGACCATCACCGGCACTACTTCAATCTGGCCTATTAGTGCCAGCGGGAAACTGCGAATGATCGAGTCATGCGGCGAACGGATGCGATCCGGCGGCGGCTTGTATGGGAAGCCGGGATAGCGAACCCGGAAGACAGCAAGCCCAAGGGAATGTGCTGGCGCACCTTTGAAAAACTGAAATTTCGAGCATAATGCTTTCGCCAATGCGTCATGGATAAACTTGACTGAACGGCTTAGGTTGATGAATCGGCGGATTGCTAACCAACAAGACAAAGAATAGCGTTCACTTTAGAGGGGTAACTTTCGGGGTAACAGCGAGTGCTTAAAAACAAAAAATAATTATATAACAATTAGTTATTTTTGTTTTTCGGTAGTCCCCGCCAATTAACATAAAGGCTCGGAATTTTCTCCGAGCCTTTTTCTTGCCCGAAATCCCTGGGCGGCGCGGATGAACAATAACGCGGCGATGGATAAACGCCATTGCCCCAGCATTGATGGGATGGGCGCAATGCCAACATTGAACTGGATCGGCAAGGAAGCCGTGGTCAAGCACCACAAGGACGTGCCGTTCCGCCTGCTGGAGTCAGCATCGGAACTCTCGCTCCCCTCTCCCGCCTGCGGGAGAGGGGTCGGGGGAGAGGGCGATTACGGCGGCAATCTGATCGTGCAGGGCGACAATCTGCACGCGCTGAAGGCGCTGCTGCCGCGCTACGCCGGACAGGTGAAGTGTATCTATATTGACCCTCCGTATAACACCGGCAACGAGGGCTGGGTCTACAACGATAACGTCAACAGCCCGGAAATTCGCAAATGGCTCGGCGAAACGGTCGGCAAGGAAGGCGAAACGCTGGATCGGCATGACCGCTGGCTGTGCATGATGTATCCGCGTCTGGTGCTGCTGCGGCAGTTTCTGCGCGAAGACGGCGCGATCTTTGTGTCCATTGACGATAACGAAGTGGCGACACTACGGTTGTTGATGGATGAGATTTTTGGGGCGGGGAATTTTCTTGCTCACTTCGTTCAGCAGGCAAAAGACACCCCCGGAAATAATTCCAGCGGTATTGCTGCGACGCATGACCATCTTCTTGCATTCACCAAAGGAGCCAAATTCTCACCAAATCTACTCGTAAGAAATCAGAAGCAGTTGGCTACCTATAAAAACCCAGACAAGGATGAGAGGGGAGCTTGGCTTGCAACTCCTTTGACGCGAGGTGAATTTAGAGAACGTGACTACTACCCATTACGGAATCCAGCAGGTGTCGATGTTTTACCGCCGAAGGGAACCTGTTGGCGGCGTCCAAAAGATGTTATTGAACGCCTGATAATGGAGAGAAGACTGTGGTGGGGAAAAGATGGAAACTCGACATTTCCAATGGAAAAGAAATTTCTCTCAGAGGTAAAAGAAGGCGTAGTCAATCAGACTTGGTGGCCTTATGAATTTTCCGGAAGCACACGCAACGCCAATGCTGAAATGAAGGAGTTATTTGGTGGAGATCGTGCTTTCGATACACCAAAGCCGACACTTTTAATACAGCGCATCCTGCAAATCGCTACCGACAAGGATTCGCTCATTCTCGACAGCTTTGCCGGTTCTGGAACCACCGGCCACGCCGTACTCAAGCAGAACGCCGAAGACGGCGGCAACCGCCGTTTCATCCTCGTGGAAATGGACGACAACATCGCCCGCAACGTGACCGCCGAGCGCATCAAACGGGTCGCCAGCGGCTACATCAAAGGCGCCCTCTCCCCCGACCCCTCTCCCGCAAGCGGGCGAGGGGAGAAGAGGGTCGAAGGTCTCGGCGGCGGCTTCCAGTTCTGCCGCCTGTCCGCCGAACCGCTGTTCGACGCCGACGGCCAGATTCGCAGCGACGTGAGCTTCGCCCAACTCGCGGAATTCGTTTGGTTCGCGGAAACCGGAACCGGCTTTCCTCACCCTGGTTCTTTAACGCTGTCGCCCTTGCTCGGCGTCCACGAGGGCCGCGCCATTTATCTGCTCTACAACGGCATTCTCAAGGACAAATCCGTAGGTGGCGGCAATGTGCTGACCAGCGCAGTGTTCGACCTGCTCCCGAAGTTCGCCGGGTCGAAGGTGATCTACGCCGCCGCTAATCGCATAGGTTCGCGTGCGCTGCGCGAAGGCGTTACCTTCAAGCAAACGCCTTATGCGCTGGAGGTGTGAAAGTGAATAATTTCGGCATCATTCATTTCATCGTTGTTGCGGGAGTACTGTCATGGCAACCTTGATTCAGACTGAAATTCCCGACCAACTGGCGCAACAGGCCCGGCGCATGGTTGAGCTTGGTTGGGCAACAGACGTTAATTCGATCATTACCGAATCGCTGCGCCGCTATCTGGAATCGCATCAGGAAGTATTGCGCGAGCAATTTATTCGCGAGGACGTTGAGTGGGGCCTCAAGGGTAATGATTGAGCCAACGCTTTTATGTCGCGGCGGTTCGGTCGTTGTCGTTTCCGATGCCGGGCCGCTGATCCATCTGGATGAACTGGGCTGTATCAAGCTGCTGGCGGATTTTTACATCGTTTATGTGCCGGATGCGGTTTGGACGGAAGTGGAACGGCATCGCCCCCAATCGTTGCAACAGCCTGGCCTCCCGCTGGCGAGATGTTCGCCGCCGGACTCCGAGAGGGTCGGGGTTCTCAGGGCGCTCAATACCTTGCATATCGGCGAATATGAAGCGCTGTGTCAGTGCATGATTTTCCCGGATGCCTTGCTGCTGACTGACGATACGGCAGCGCGTTTGGCGGCAAAGACGCTCGCCATCAACGCACACGGCACGATTGGCCTGATATTGCGCGCCATGCGGCGCAGCCAATTGAGCAAGACCGAAACCCTCGCCTTGTTGAGAGAAATACCCCAACGAACGTCCTTGCACATTCGTCCCGCCTTGTTGACTGAAATCATTGAGCAGGCAGCGGGGTTTTCCGAAATGCCCTCCCAGGCGAAGGCCAATAAATGACTGCTTTGCGCCCAAAACCTATCAGCAACAGGTGCTTGACAGCGTGGAGGCTTATTTCCAAGCCTGTCACGAGTTGCCATCGCCTTCCATCGCCTACACCGTCACGACCGAACGGCTATGGGGCCGGGGCAATCCGTATCACCCGCTGGCGGGTTTTCCCGCCGATATGCCGTACTTCTGCCTGCGCGTGCCCACCGGCGGCGGCAAAACCTGGCTGGCGGCCAAGAGCGTTCAGCTTGCCAATACCCATCTGTTGCGGTGTGAACACAGCGTGATTCTGTGGTTGACGCCCAGCAAGCCGATTCGCCAGCAGACGCTCAAGGGACTGAAAGACCGCAATCACCCTTACCACGCGGCTTTGCGCGAAGCCGGGCCGATCACCGTGCTGGATTTGGAAGAAGCCAAGAGCGTGACCCGCGCCACGTTGGACACTTCCACCACGATCATCGTCGGCACCCGGCAGGCGTTTCAGGTGGAAGAGGAAGAATGCCGCAAGGTTTATCAGTCCAGCGGCGCACTGATGCACCACTTCGACAATTTATCCCCCACACAGCGCGATGAACTGCTGAGTGAAGGCGAAGGCGCGGAACGAACAATTCCATATTCGCTGGCTAATGTGTTGCGGTTGCGTCGGCCCTTTGTGATCGTGGATGAGGCGCATAACAGCCGCACCGAACTGGCCTTCGACATGCTGGCGCGGTTCCGCCCCAGTGGCGTGATGGAATTGACTGCGACGCCCGATCTGGAGCGCACCCCCAGTAACGTCCTGCACAGCGTTTCCGCCGCCGAATTGAAGGCGGAAGAAATCAAAGACTTTCACTTCAGGTTCAAAAACCGTTCGGGGTGAGCCTGTCGAACCCCGTTTTACTGATGAATGCCCTTCGACAGGCTCAGGGCGAACGGGTGGAGCGAAAGTCCTGGAAATGATCAAGCTGCCGGTGGTGCTGCAAACCGAGCCGAACTGGCAACAATGCCTGGCCGACGCCATTGGTCGCCGCGACGCCCTGCACAAGCTGGCCGATGAGGAGCGGCGCACCGGCGCGGCTTATCTGCGGCCCATCGTGCTGATTCAGGCTGAACCGCGCCGCGCCGGAGTCGAGACGCTGGACTTCGAGAAAGTGCGCAATGAACTGATCACCAACCACGGCATTCCGGCCAGCGAAATCGTGGTGGCGACCGGCGAGGAAAAGGGGCTGGAACCGATTGATGCTGATTACAAGCTGGGCATTGCCGACCCGGCCTGCCCGGTGAAGTTTGTCATCACCCAGAAGGCGCTGGCCGAGGGCTGGGACTGTCCTTTTGCCTACATTTTGGTGAGCATGGCGTCCCTGCATTCCACGACGGCGGTGGAGCAGTTGCTTGGGCGGGTGTTGCGGCAGCCCGGAGCCAGTCATCGCAGCGCGAAGGTTTTGAATCAGTCCTACGCCTTCGTGGTGTCGCGCAACTTTGCCGAAACGGCCGGCGCATTGCGTGATCGCCTGGTGGCGGGAGCGGGTTTTGAGCGGCGCGAGGTGAATGAGTTTGTGACGACGGCAAAAGCTGAACAGGCCCGGCTGGATTTGGAAGGCCATGCCGGGCGGGTCATCATTCGTCCGATGGCGATTACCTTGACCGAAAAGCCTGATTTGAAATCCATACCCAAGCCGGTGCGCGACAAGGTGATCTGGGACGGCAAGCGCAATACGCTGACGATCAGCGCGCCGCTCACCGAAGACGAGACCGTGACGCTAAAAGCATCGGTGCATTCCGAAACCGCTGCCGCCGCCATTGTCGAGGCCGCCGAAATCAGCCGCACCACCGCCATTGAGTTCTTCCAGACCCCGGCGGAACGGGGCGAGCGTTTCCGGGTTCCGCAACTGGCATTGCGTACACCCTCACCCCCGGCCCCTCTCCCGCAGGCGGGAGAGGGGGAGTCTGTGGGTAGTATTCGATGACCCGGAGGCGCTCGAATATCCTTGGGATTT
>JAAUTD010000105.1 GCA_012031845.1 Synechococcaceae cyanobacterium SM1_2_3 | reverse complement strand
AGACCGGCAATTGCTCCTCGCGGCGAATCCGCAGCGCCTCGTCCAGTTCGCCGCGATCCTGCAACACGTCGGCGATTTTCCCTGCGTCACCGCCGCGCCCGCACGTCGCCCCAAGTTCGTCAAAAAGCTTCACTATTTCCTTGTAAATTTTGAGTGCGTATTCAGTGTTCCCCTGAGAAGCCTTGATATCGGCAATCAATACTTGGGCCATAGCTGCTTGACGGCGGTCGTCCAACTCACGGAACACGGCCAGTGCTTGCTGAAAGGCAATCAACGCTTGAGTAGAATCGCCCAAATCGTTGTAAAGCTGGCCCAGTTCAAGCCGAAGCAGCGCACTGCCCCCGTCTTTGCCGGATTCCCTATCCAGATACTCCTCGATCTCCTTGATCCGCGCTTGCCGATTCTGAACCGACGCACTGCCCCGCTCGACGGCTCGTTCGACAACCGGCGTTGAAGTCCACGCGGGTTGTAAAGAAAGATCGAGCACATCGGTTCGCCAAGCCCATAGGTCCGGCGCCCTTAGGGCAAAATCCTTGATGTCAGCCTTGGTCATCCACAGCAGTAAGGCGAATGGACAAAGTTCCGCCAGAGTTTCACGATGATAGTTGAAGCCCTTAAAGCGACTCTCTCTTGTTTTAGCATCCGCAAGCCACACCTCCAGACGGAGGACATGCACCGCTTCACATTTGCCAGCCAACGCCGCCAACTGTCTCTCAAATTCACTGAAATCAACGATACTCTCGTCCAGCACCAATAACTCGGTTCTGATGGAAAACTGAGTCATTTGCTGAATAATGCGATCACGGTATAACGGATCATTAAACTCCAAAAGGATTAGCCTGAAACTGGAAGATGCCGTCAGTAATTTACTGAGGCGCAGCAAACAACCGGAATGCTGAGAATCCAGTTCCCAAGACGTGATGTCTTGAAGGGAGGAAGTGACTTGGGAAGCCAGTGAAGATGCTGCCGCCACTGCGTATTCCTCGCGTCAACTACTACTAACCGCCTGATATTCAGGCAAGGTTCTTACAACCGGATGTGATTTCCACCAATAATCGTTATATTCCAGCAGAGCTAGGTTATATAACAACAATTGTGCTTGATCTGAATTATTACTGACTTGACCAAGGGGCGACTGATCAATTTCTCGCAACAAGGGATAATCTTTTGTATCGAGTATTCGCCGATAATCCATTGCCAGTTTCTTGACCGCTTTTCTGGCAGAGGCATCATCAAATTGATCCCCATCAGCGAAACCAAACGCATAACTCAGCAGCCGCAGCAAATCTCTTGGATGGCCGCCGGAATTTTCAATCAGGTAGTTCGCAGTGTTTTCAGAATCAAACAAGGAA
Source organism: Synechococcaceae cyanobacterium SM1_2_3 (assembly GCA_012031845.1). Taxonomy (GTDB): domain Bacteria; phylum Pseudomonadota; class Gammaproteobacteria; order Competibacterales; family Competibacteraceae; genus Contendibacter. The sequence goes on along the minus strand of JAAUTD010000105.1, from coordinate 9,788 downwards.
CTATCGGCGCGCAGATAAAGCATTTGCAGCATGGCGCTATAACCAGAATCAAGTTTGTCGCCATTCTGTTCACACAGCTTAATCATTGGCAATTTGATGATAGGAGAAAATATCTGATTGATTTGATTGCCTTCATAGACCATGTGGATGGGGGCGCAATAGATAAAAAGACCCTTGATCAGTTGTAATTGGTGAACATCGGTAATAAAGAACTGCTTGCTATCATCCCCTGAAAGGCGGTCAGTGCCATCAACGATAAAAGCAGTTTACGGCCCTTATTTGCATTTTTCAGCCTGGTTTCGGCTTCGGCAATCAATTGGTTAAAAGCAGTAGCGAATTCGGTAAAAGAGTTCTTGAGTATTTGCCTTAGCTCTCGCTTGTAGGTCGAATTGACTTTAAACGAATTAGTAATTGATGCAAACAACTTACCCAAAATGGTAATCCTGTTTCCACACCACCACCCGCTTTGATTTCAGCGGCAAAATCTTTAGTTTCCACATCGCTTTCTATTTTCTCTTTAAACCAGTTGGCCAAGGGTCTTAGAAAGACCGGATCGATGGAAATCCCTTCTTCTTCGAGACGCGTGAATAGAACATGCGCCAAGGCAAACAACATATCCGCATACTGCAAATTATTGGTATCGAGTTGGCGAACGGCGTCCACAAAAATCACACAGAATCTTTGAGGGTCATTTAACCGATCACGGATGCGGCGCAGTTCAGTGCTTTTCCACATCCCCGATGGCCACAAAACAGAATATAAAGGTGGGCGTGTGCAGCCTTGAATTCCAGGTTACTTGGGTCAACGCCAAGCTGCTTAAATAACTCATTTAAATTTAAAGTCGCCTCGCGCACTTTCGGTATCGACATAACGCGGGTCGTCCGCATCCAGCGGAACATCGAATTTCAATTTTTCGGACACTTCCCAAAGCGTTTGCGGAGGCTGATACATAGGAAAGATGGTTACCTCATAGAGAAAATGTGGTGAAAGCGACATTTGAAGGAGCCGCTATTGGGCATGATAAAGCGATCCTTGAGTCAACCATGACGATCCGGTGATGTTCGCCGCCCTGATCCGCACCAGCCGATCCTGACGGATCCTCAGAACGATCAGTGAATTTAGGATTATTATAGGCAGTTGTTGCAAAATCCAAAGGAAAATGACCATGAACCCGCGTTTCGCCAATCCATCCAGCGAAGAAATCCGGAAATTGCTCCAGCGGGTCAAAACCATCGCCGTGGTCGGCCTGTCCGCGTCGCCAAACCGCCCCAGTCACGGCGTGGCCCGGTCGCTGCAAGGCTTCGGCTACCGCGTGATTCCAGTGAATCCTGCTTTGGCCGATGTACTGGGCGAACGATCTTATCCGAGTCTGCGCGATCTGCCGGAACCAGTGGATTTGGTGGACGTATTTCGTGAATCCAGCCACGTCGCCGCGATTGTGGATGACTGCATCGCCCTGAAACTCCCCGCGCTGTGGCTACAGGACGGCGTGATCGATGAAGCCGCCGCGTTACGGGCGCAAGCGTCCGGCCTGACCGTGGTCATGAACCGTTGCATCTACCGCGACTACCTTGAGTTGATACCGTGAACATGGCTGAAAAGACCTACGAACATCCGGTGCAGCATCGGCTGAAACTGCGCAATCTGCGCCTGTCCGATTACGGCGATGTGCAGGAAATTATGGAGCTGGTCTATCCCAGCATGGACGGGGCCTGGACCCGCGAGCAGTTCGCCTCGCAAATCGCCCGCTTTCCCGAAGGGCAAATCTGCATCGAAGACAACGACAAGGTCGTGGCCGCCGCTATCAGCCTGATTGTGGATTATGGCCGTTATGGCGACCGCCATACCTACTGGCAGGTCACCGGCAACGGCTATCTCACCACACATGATCCCAATGGCGATACGCTGTATGGCGTCGATGTTTTTGTCCATCCCGATTACCGCGATATGCGGCTGGGGCGGCGGCTGTACGACGCCCGCAAGGAACTGTGCGAAAAGCTGAATCTGCGCGCCATTGTGGTCGGCGGGCGGATTCCTGGCTATGGCCGCTATTCCGCCGACCTGACCCCACAGCAGTATGTGGAGCGGGTGCGAGCCAAAGAGCAGGTTGACCCGATTCTCACCTTTCAATTAGCCAACGATTTCCATGTCCGCAAGATTATTACCGGCTATCTGCCTGATGACACCGAATCCAAAGCCTATGCGGTCTTGCTGGAATGGCTGAACATCTATTATGAAGACAAGGAAGTGTTAATTGGCGGGCGTAAATCCGTAGTGCGGGTTGGGGCGGTGCAATGGCAAATGCGCCAGACCGCATCGCTGGAAGAAATGTTGCAACAGGTTGAGTATTTCGTGGACGCGGTCGCCGGTTATAAAACCGACATTGTGCTATTTCCTGAATTCTTTAATGGCCCGCTGATGGCGCAATTCAATCAGCGCAATACTGCCGAAGCGGTGCGGCAATTGGCGGAGTTCACCGAACCCTTGCGCGAAGCCATTGTGCAATTGGCCGTGGCGTATAACGTCAATATCGTGGCTGGCAGTATGCCGGAATATCGCGATGGCTCTTTGTATAACGCCGCCTATCTCTGTCGGCGCGACGGCACCTGGGATAAACAATCCAAGCTGCACATTACGCCTGATGAGCGATCCTATTGGGGTTTGCAAGGCGGCGATGCGCTCAAAGTGTTTGAACTGGACATTGGCAAAATCGGCATCCTGATTTGCTACGACGTGGAGTTCCCGGAATTGCCCCGGCTGCTGGCGGATCAGGGAATGCAGATTTTATTTGTGCCGTTCTGGACTGACACCAAGAATGCTTATCTGCGAGTGCGGCGTTGCGCACAGGCGCGGGCGATTGAAAACGAGTGTTATGTGGTGATTTCCGGCAGCGTCGGCAATTTGCCCAAGGTGGAGAATATGGACATGCAATACTCGCAGGCGGCGGTATTCACTCCGTCCGATTTTGCCTTTCCGCATGACGCCATTGCCGCTGAAGCCACGCCGAATACCGAAATGACCCTGATTGTGGATTTGGATCTGGACAGTCTGAAAGAAATGCGGGTGCATGGCAGTGTCCGCAATTTCCGCGACCGGCGACTGGATTTATACAAAATCGCCTGGACTGGCCGGAGTTGAGATGCAGTAAGCATTCAGTCCCCTCTCCCCATCATGGGGGAGAGGTTAGGGTGAGGGGGAAGCCGTTGAATCCACCGCCCTCACCCCAACCCCTCTCCCGCAAGCGGGCGAGGGGAGTGAACGGTTACGAGATTCACTGGAGTCCGCCGCGATGAAACTGAAATTCACCAAGATGCACGGTCTCGGCAATGATTTCGTGGTGCTGGATGGCATCAACCAGTCGTTGACCCTGGACCCGACGCAGATTCGCCAGTTGGCGGATCGTCATTTCGGCATTGGCTGCGATCAGGTGTTGCTGGTGGAAGCCTCTGATTGGGCCGAGGCCGATTTCCGCTACCGCATCTTCAACGCCGATGGCGGCGAAGTCGAACAATGCGGCAATGGCGCCCGCTGTTTCGCCCGCTTCGTCCGCGACCGTGGCTTGACCCAGGATGACGATATTCGGGTGATCACCGCCGCCGGGCTGATTCACCTGCATATTCAACCTGACGGCCAGGTGGTCGTAGACATGGGCCAGCCCCGGCTGGAACCGGCCGATATTCCCTTTTCGCCACCGAACGCGCCGCGCATTACGCCATTGCCGCTGACGGCCTGAAACTGGAGATTGGCGCAGTGTCTATGGGTAATCCTCATGCGGTGCTGCGGGTGGATTCGGTGGATCAGGCGCCGGTGGCTCATCTGGGGCCGTTGCTGGAGCGACACGGCTGCTTTCCGCAGCGGGTCAATGTCGGCTTCATGCAGATCGTCACCCCTAGCCATATTCGGCTGCGGGTGTTCGAACGTGGAACCGGCGAAACCCTCGCGTGTGGCAGTGGAGCCTGCGCGGCGGTGGTGGTGGGGCGAATATGGGGCTTGCTGTGGCCGACGGTGCGGGTGGAATTGCCGGGCGGCGAATTGACCGTGCATTGGGCGGGCGAGGGTGAATCCGTAAATTTAATTGGGCCGGCGACGACGGTCTTTGAAGGGTGGATTGAACAATGAACGAGGAACCGGAACCGACAGAACGCGATCTGGATGCTGAAGTGGCAGCCTGGCTGGGCGACCATCCAGAGTTTTTCACCCGGTATCCTGACTTGGCCGAGAGCTTGCGGATTCCCCATCCGTGTCAGCCAGCGGTGTCGCTGCTGGAATATCAGAACCGCCTGCTGCGCGAGCGCGGCCAACGCCTGCACCTCAAACTGCTGGAACTGGTCGGAATTGCTCGTGACAACGACCGGCTGGCCGAGCGGGTGCAACGCCTGGCGCTGGGATTGCTGGATGCGCGGGGCGGGCTGGACGAACTGCTGCATGGGATCAAGGGCATTTTGCGCGATGAATTCAAGGCCGACAGCATTGCCCTGTGTCTGGCGATGCCGCCGACGATTGGCCTGAGCGCGGTTGAGGAGTTCCTGCGGGCTGATGTGGTGGCGCTGTTCGACGACGTGTTTCGCGTCGGTCGGCCACAGTGTGGCCGGTTAAGCGCAGAGCAGATCACTGCGCTGTTTGGCGATATCGCTGATGATGCGGCCTCGGCGGCGCTGATTCCATTGGGCGGCAGCGACTGGCGGGGGTTGCTGGCGGTGGGCAGCCGCGACGCCGGGCGGTTTCATCCCGGAGTCGGCACCCTGTTTCTGGAGCGAATCGGCGAGCTGATCACCCAAACCCTGCAAGCCCGGTTACAAGCCGTAAGACCGCGCTCCCTGGTGACTACAGAGTCGGTTCTGCGCTGAACCTCTGTCGTCGCAACTACCCCCGGCATTCGATTTTCAGGACAAAATCGCGGGCTTCGGCGGCAATGTCCGATGCAGCGCGACTGTTGCCAGAGGCGCGGCTGTGATAGTCCACGCCGACGGCATCCAGAAATCCCCGCGCCAAGGCCGCCTTGATCGCAAAATTGACGTTCTGCGGCACATCGCCGGTCATTTCATGGACGCGAACCGCGTTCAGCTTGGAACTGACCACGCCCACCACCGCGCCGTCGCTGTCCAGCAGTGGCCCGCCACTGTTGCCGGATTGGGTTGGCGCGGTGAATTGCAGCGAACGGGTGTCATCGCCCGGCCCAATCAGCGAACTGACATTGCCCGTCGTCACTTGCGGCCCGGAACCGAGCAGGCCGCCCAGCGGATAACCCACGACGATCACGATTTCGCCCAATCGCGCTTGCGGCCCGTCTCGAAACAGAGCAATCCCAGTGGGCGGCGGATCGGCCCGCAGCAGCGCCAGATCATTGGTCGGGTCGGCGAATACGGTTTCCATGCGGCAGCGATGACGCGGCGACCGGGCCGTTATTTCACTGGCGCCTTCAATGACGTGGTGATTGGTCAGCACGAAGCCGTCAGGATGAACGCAGAAACCGGTGCCGCTGAATGAGTTGCCGCCGCCGGGCTATCCGGGAAGGGGCGCGGCGGCGAACCGCCAGAGCTTGGACGATCAGGAGCCGGTTCGGGCAGGCGAATGCCAAAATGCGCCGCCAACGCGGCAGTCCAGCGGAAAAGCCCTGACCCACTGCCCGAAATTTCCACTGGCCCTGATAGCGGTATAGCTCGGCCAGAATCATCGCGGTTTCGCCCCGGTTGGCCGGTGGCAGCGGAAAGCGCAACAGCGGCAGATCTGCGGCATCCTTCAGCCAGGCGCTCATGCTGGCGAAGACCCCAAACGTGGTTCCCCGGGGCGAGCCGGGTTTAACCGCCAGCACGATGGCAATCCGGGTAATGGCCTCCGGCACGGCGGTCAAATCCATCCGAAACTCGCCTTGCGCCGCGATCAGTTCCACCGCGCCCTCGCTGGAACGGGGCTGCTCGACGCTGATTTGATCGGCGGGATCGCGGATGCGGCCCTCAGCGGTCAGCAGCACGGCGCCGATTTGGGTCATCGCATTGAATGCTTCAGACGGTTCGCCGACGACGGCAACTGTCACCCGATGGCCCGAAATCGGGCGGTTTTGTCCTGGCTGAAGGTCCTGCATGGCTGATTTACCCCGTAATGATTGCCCGCTTCAAGCATAGGTGGAGTCCGTTTCAAAATCCGGGAAATACCGACAAGTCCAACAATGACGCTGCCTGTTCAGAATTCGCGCCGTAGGGAATGATCCCGATCAATGGCGCATTCAGGCGGCTTTGCAAGGTTTCCAGATTAGCCTCGAAGCGGGTCATGTCGGGGTCAATACGGTTGGCGACCCAACCCGCGAGTGTTAACCCGCGTCGTTCTATCGCTTCGGCGGTGAGCAGGGCGTGATTGAGGCAGCCGAGGCGCATTCCCACCACCAGCACCATCGGCAAGGCCAGCCTTTGCGCCAAATCCGCCAGATCCTGTTGCGCGTTCAACGGGATCAGCAAGCCGCCCGCGCCTTCCACCCACACCACCTCCGCCAGCGTTTGCAGTTGCGCCAAGGCGTGTTGAATCACGGTTAAATCAATGGGCCGACCCGCTTCCTGCGCGGCGATGTGCGGCGCAATCGGCGGGTCATATAAAAACGGATTGACCAGCGCGACCGGCGGCTGAAGCGAACTGGCGGCTATAAGCTGCGCCACATCGTCATTGCGCCCGTCGGCTTCAACGCCAGCGGCAATCGGCTTCATCCCGACCGCGCTCAAACCGCGCTGCCGAGTGGCGTAAAGCAGGGCGCAAGTCACCCGCGTTTTGCCCACGCCGGTATCCGTGCCGGTCACAAAAAAGCGGTTCGCATCGATCAATTCCGGGTTGCAATCAGCCAGACCACATCGTAGCTCAGCGGCAATCCGTCCGCTTCCCGCAACTGTTCATAGCGGGCGGTGATCGCCTGCCAGGCCGAGCGACTGAATGGCGCAGGGCGGCGTTGCTCTACTTCGCGAGCGCCAACGGCTTTTACCCGGTGGAGCAAGGTTCGCACATCGGGATAATAGCGACGCACGGCTTGCCGCTGCCAGACCCGCACGGTCCAGCCGCCGGTCTGGCAATGCGCCAACAACTGTTCCGGCGCTGGCATCACCAGCGCATGGCTGTAGTCGTCCACGTCGGCAAAGGCATGATGCAATTCAGGAAAGTTGTCTACACCCAAAGTGGCGACCGCCAGCCAGCCGCCCGGTTTCAGCACTCGCCTCGCCTCAGCCAGACAGCGTTTCGGCTCATTCCATTGCCAGGTCAGGCTCGACCAGTACAGATCAAAACACTCGTCGGTCAGCGGCAGATGTTCGATGTCGGCGCAAATCAGCGCGGCTTGCGGCCACTGGGCGCGGGCGCGCATAACATGCGCGGGGCAAAATCCAGCAGAGTCAATTCAGCGTCCGGCCAGCGCTGGCAGAGCCCGCTTACGCTGTAACCGGTGCCGCAACCGGCGTCAACTATGGCGGCGGGATTGAGATTGACGCTGATTGGCGCGAGATAGGCCGCCAGCCGGTCGGACACTTCGCGCTGCACATCCGCCGCCGCGTCATACGTGGTTGCAGCCTGATCGAAGGCGTGGCGGATGCGCTGTTTAGGGGGCAGAACTGGGGAGAGATTTGGCATCAGTGATAAAACGGGTTGCCGCCAATGAGATGGGGATTAGAGTTATAGCATTCTTATTGAAGTCGTTGACTGCTGCATAGCGGGCTGGAAGCCCGTTCTACTCCAACCTCTGCGCCTTGTTGGGCGGCTGACTTCAGTTCTGGATCAGTCTCAAACGCATGGCCGTTCTGCCAGCCGGTGAGTCCTGTAGCCCGATAGTATTCAAGGCGGCGAATCGAAATTTCACAATAAAGCGGATCAATTTCTGCGGTAAAGCAGCGCCGCTTCGCCACAGAGCTTATAAATCGGCGTACTCCCGCAATACCCCAATCAGCGTATCAATCTGTTCTTCGCTATGCGCCGCCGAGAGCGAAATCCGCAACCGCGCTGTTCCCATCGGCACCGTCGGCGGGCGAATAGCCGGAACCCACAACCCGCGCTTGAATAACCCTTCGGCCAATTGCATCGCCGCGTCGTTGCCGCCAATCACCAGAGGTTGAATTGCAGTTTGCGACGGCAATAACCGCCACGGTAAATCCGCCAGTCCGGTTTTCAGCCTTGCAATTAACTGCTGTAAATGCGCCCGCCGTTCATCGCCACTGGCGATCAAGTCCAGACTGGCGAGCAGCGCCACCGGGATCATCGGGCTGGACGCGGTAGTAAAAATATATGGACGCGCCCGTTGCATCAGCCAGTCAATCACCCGCCGGTCACCCGCGACGAACGCGCCAGAAACGCCGGCCGCCTTGCCCAGGGTTCCCATCAAGATCAGCCGGGGCGATGGCGGCAAGCCAAAATGAGCCAGACTGCCGCGCCCGCCCGGTCCCAGCACGCCAAAACCGTGGGCGTCATCCACCACCAGCCAGGCGTCAAAGCGTTCCGCCAGCGCGAACAGTTCCGGCAGCGGCGCCAAATCACCGTCCATGCTGAAGACCGCATCGGTCAGAATCATCTTGCGCCGCGCCTGACTTTGCTCCAGCCGCTGGGCGAGGTTATCCAGATCGAAATGCGGGTAGCGGATATGCTCGGCGTGGGTCAGCCGGGCGGCGTCAATCAGCGAGGCGTGATTGAGCTTGTCGGCGAAAATGGCGTCATTGCGCTCCATCAGCGTGGGCACAATTGCCAAGTTCGCCATGTAGCCCGTGGTGAAATACAGCGCCCGTTCGCGTTCGACGAAAGCCGCCAGCCGCTCTTCCAGTTCCGCGTGAGGCCACAGATGACCGCTGACCACATGTGACGCGCCGCTACCGACTCCCCAGCGTTCCGCCGCCTGTCGCGCCGCCTCGACCACGGACAGATGATTAGCCAGACCGAGATAATCATTGCTGCAAAACGCTATGACCCGCCGACCGTCCACCACGGCTTCCGGGCCGCACGGCGCTTCCAATGTCCGCCGACGGCGCAATAAGCCCTCAGCCGTCAGTTGCGCGATGGATGTATCCAGTTCATCCCAAATCATATCCTCTCCCCTGACCCCTCTCCCAAAGGGCGACGGGAGGATTCAAGCGCCGCCTCCAGCGCCGCGACCGCGCCCTCGGCCAGCAACGCAGCTTCGTCGGCATTAAGGATGTAGGGCGGCATGAAATAGACCGTGTTTCCCAAAGGCCGCAGCAGTAGTTCCCGTTGCAAAGCGGCGCGGTAGAACTTGAGCCGAAAGTCAGGATCAGCGGTAGCAATGTCTACCGCCCAGATCATCCCGCAGTGACGAAAATGCCGCGCCATTGGATGGTTCGCCAGCGGTTCCAGCCGCGCTGTAAACCGTTTGGCGAAAAGCCGGTTGCGTTCCAGCACATCGTCTTCAGCGAAAATATCCAGGGTCGCCAGCGCAGCGCGACAGGCCAGCGGATTGCCAGTGTAGGAATGCGAATGCAGGAAACCACGGCTGATCGCGTCATCGTAGAAAGCGGCGAACATCTGATCCGTGGTCAACACCACTGACAAAGGCAAATAGCCGCCGGTGAGTCCCTTGGACAGACACAGCAGATCGGGACGGATACCCGCCTGTTCATGAGCGAACAGCGTGCCGGTGCGGCCAAATCCGACCATGATCTCGTCGCAGATCAGGTGAATGTGATAGCGGTCGCACAGGGCGCGGGCCAGCCGCAAATACTCCGGGTCTACATGATCATGCCGCCCGCGCCTGCACCAGGGGTTCGACGATCAGGGCGGAAATAGACCCGTGGTGTTCGGCCAAATAGTGTTCCCAA
>JAAUTD010000104.1 GCA_012031845.1 Synechococcaceae cyanobacterium SM1_2_3 | reverse complement strand
AAGCTTTTTGCCCTAAATGCAAAACCCGGCGCCGCCGGGTTTTTTGGTTCCAGGACTTTCGCTCCATCCGTTCGCCCTGAGCCTGTCGAAGGGCATTTATGGGTAAAAACCGGGGTTCGACAGGCTCACCCCGAACGGTTTTTTGAACCTGAGGCGAAAGCCCTGGGTTCATTGCAATTGCACTATACGAAAGATTTTACATAAAAAATTAACAACTGATATTAAAATGCTACAATTTACCTAGTTCAAGCTGAAACCATCCATGCTTTTTATCTGACTTCACTGCAATCTGTTCACAGCTTGAACCCGCCTTGGCTGTATCTACGCACCCACTGCCAAGCATCCTGTCGGCCCTGACTCTGGTCGAGCGAGGTAAAGCTCCATGTCTCACGTTCTGCAGCAAATCGCCCAGCGCTTTGATGACATTGATCCTGACAAAGCGCGGGAATTACGCCGGATTGATCATGTTTACACGCATCTTGGCCTCGATGGCGCATCCATCGCCACCGACGCCTGCGACAACCCTACTCAGCGTCTTCTGCGCTATCTCCCCCGGATGGCGCGGATGAAAGGGTTTCGGCTCTATCGCATCGGGGTCGGCCAACAGCCCAATGGCCGTTACGCTCATGAGGCGGTTGCCCTGCTGGACGCCCGCCAACTACCGACGCCGGGCAACACCTTGGCGGTGCTGGACCCCAGCGAAACCGGTATTAGCGACGACGCTTCAAGCTGGGTTGACGGTTCCCATCAATACTCGTTTGCATCGTGGCAAAACCTGCAAGGTCAGTTCGGACATGGCTGTGCGCTATTGCCCGACGCCCCGGAAAACTTTTAGCTCCGCCATGCTCCCGCCAGCGCGGTTGGCGGCGCGGTCAAGGACTGAAACCTCGCCAGCCGCGCTACATTGCGCTGGCGTTGTCCCAGCAGCGGCATCACCCCTCTTTCCAGAATGGCGCTCATCGCCCGCTCACCCAATAACACCTCCGTCGCAGGCTGCATGACCCGTTCGCCATCCTCTTCATAAATGTGCGCCGGGCAGTCGTCGAGTTCCAGCACATCGCCGGGACTGAAATCCCAGCCGTTTTCGGCGAACGTGGCGGCGATCAGGCGGGCGCAGACCCAGGCCGGATTACCCCAAAGATAGGCAGAGGGATCGCGCCCTCCCGGCATTTCCTCGAAGGCGAAGGATTCCACCGGATCCGCCTTCCGTCCGTAAGGCAGGCGCAGCAAGACTCGCGGCAGGGCCAAACCGAGCCACGGGGCGACCACACTGGCCCGTAACTGTCGCCAGTTTTGCTCAATGGCGCTGGGCAATGGCGTCCACTGCGCCGGATCAGCCAGTGGTTCAGCCGAATCACAACCTAAAATCGTCGGATCAGCCGCCGCCAGAAACGGGCCACCGGCATGAGCGGCCAGCGATCCCAGCGCCGCCAGCAGCGCAATATCCTCCGCACCCGCGCCAAAGCGGTAATCACCCACCAACACTGACCAGGGTTCGCCACCTGCGGCCCGAACATCCCGGTCAATCAATCGGCTGTAAAGGCTGGTTGCTTGCAGATTGCCCTCGGCGGCATACAAATCCTGTAGCAACTCCTGCTGCGTCACATCCAGCAGGAAAACCCGCACCGCATCGGTATCCAGATTGGCGATCAATCCCTGCAAACTGCGCCAGGTCGCTTCCAGCGCCTGAAAGGCCGACTGGTGCAAAATGGCCCGCATCTGATCGCCAATGGCGGCGTCTACTGCCGCCACCCAGGCCGGCTGGCGCGAATCGGTATGGACGATATGCGCCTGCACCGCCGCTTGCAGCAAGCCCTGAATCGCCGTCAGGCCCGATGCGGACGGCTGAGGACGCGGCGTTGAGGTCGGAGTGGCGGGCGCTCGCCCCAGCAGCCGTTCCAGCAAGGCCGAATCCCCTTCAGGCGCGGCAGTTGGCGCGGATTGTGCTGTATCCACCATCGGCGGCGGACAAAGTTCGGCGACCGCAGCGGCGAAACTGGCCGGATTCGATAACCGGGCGCGGCTGTGACGCAGGGCCTGAAACAATTCCAGCCGTTGATACAAAGCGTCTGGATGAAAGTCGTCGATCTGATTAAAACCGATCGGGATTGCCATGCCTTCCACGCCCAGCGGTAATGACAGTTTCGGCGCCAGGCGAGCCATGACAGCATTGAAATTGTCCACATCCACCGCCAGCAGCGGCCGATTGGCAAGATCAGCGGAAACGGCAGGCAATGGCTGATGACTGCGCCCGCTGAAATCCGCCATGATCAGAATGCGCAGCGGCGCATCGGTATCGCGAGGTTTTGGGGTTGGGGCGGACTTGGGCAACATGAACTGAAATTCCATTCGGCCAGGCATGGGCTGAATCTCCGGGGCAGGGAAGGGTATGGCTTCAGTCTAGCGCCCATTCGACCGGTTTGCCGATGCGCCGCCGCCAGTTTTTTAACGGCGGTTGCACTACAATCATTTCATGATGGTAAGCAGCTACAGCAGCAGGTTTGTGGAGTCTTGAGCATGGCTATTACACAAGCGCATCGCATTTTCGCAGTCAACACCTCGCTGGGCGAGGACGTGCTGGTGTTCGGGCGGATGACCGCCACCGAACACCTGGGGCGTCTGTTCGAGTTTGAACTGGAGATGCTTAGCGAACGCACCGACATCGCTCTGGCCGATGTGCTGGGCAAAAATGTCACCGTGCGGATGGAATTGCCCGAAGTGCGCGGCAGTGGAACCCGTTATTTCAACGGATTTGTTACTCGCTTCAGCTATCTGGGAATGCGTGGGCAGCGCTATGGCCTGTACCGCGCCACTCTCAGCCCGTGGCTGTGGTTTTTGACCCGCACCGCCGATTGCCGGATTTTTCAGAGCCAGACTGCGCCCGATATTATCGAGTCCATCTTTAGCGATCATGGCTTTACCGATTTCCGGCGTTCGCTCAGTGGGACTTACCGCACTTGGGAATACTGTGTGCAATACCGGGAGACCGATTTCAATTTTGTCAGCCGCCTCATGGAGCAGGAAGGCATTTACTACTATTTTGAACATGAGAATGGCAAACATACCCTGGTATTAGCCGATAACCTCGGTTCTCACACCCCGGTGACTGGATATAGCGAAGTGCCCTATTACCCGCCAGATGAAAAACAGTGGCGGGATAAAGATCATATCTACCAGTGGATCCCGGAAAAGCAGGTGCAACCCGGCGGCTATGCGCTGAATGATTTTGACTTCATTGCGCCGCGTAAAAATCTGCGCACCCTTGCGTCCACCCCGAAAGAGCACGCAATGGCCGATTTCGTCATGTACGACTATCCAGGCGAATATACCGAAGCCAGTGAAGGTAATAGCTACAGCGCCGTGCGACTGGAAGAACTGCTGGCCCAGCATGAAATTTTACGCGGCGAAGGCATTGCCCGTGGATTGGCGGCAGGCTATCGTTTCAGCCTGACCAATTGCGGACGCGAAGAGCAAAACCGTGAATATCTGATTGTCGCTGCGGTTCACCAACTGCAATCCGATGTTTATCAATCCGCGAATAACTTGGATAGCACTGGTGAACCCTATATCGGCCAAATCACCGCGATTGACGCCCAGCAGCAATACCGGTCGCCGCGGCTGGCTCGTAAACCAGTAGTGCAGGGGCCGCAGACTGCGATTGTGGTCGGATCAAGCGAAGATACGGAAATCCATACTGATCAGTATGGGCGGGTTAAATGCCAGTTTCACTGGGATCGCTACGGCGAAGCCAATCAGGATAGCTCCTGCTGGATCCGGGTGGCGCAAAGCTGGGCGGGTAAAAAATGGGGTGCGCTGTATTTGCCCAGAGTAGGTCAGGAAGTGATTGTGGATTTTCTGGAAGGCGATCCGGATCGTCCAATTATTACCGGACGGGTTTACAACGGCATCAATATGCCGCCGTATACGCTGCCTGCCGACAAGACCAAATCCACGATTAAAAGTTTGTCCAGCACCGGTGGCGGCGGTTTTAACGAATTTCGCTTTGAGGACAAGAAAGGCGAGGAGCAGGTTTTTCTCCACGCCGAGAAGAATCAGGACATCAGGGTCAAGAATAATGCGCTGGAATGGATTGGTAATGAACGACACCTGATCGTCAAGAAAAAGCAGTTCGAGCAGGTTGAAGGTGAAAAGCATCTGATCATTAAATCAGGTGATGGCGGCAGCGGCGATCAGTTTGAAAAGTCGAGGGCGACAAGCATCAGAAAGTCGTGGGCGATCACAACCAGAAAGTGGAAGGCGCCTTGTCCATTGATGTCGTCGGCGATATTCAGGAGAAAACCGGCGGCAATTATGCAATGGACGCTTCATCAGCCATTCATATCAAAGCCGGACAAACGGTAGTGATTGAGGCCAGTTCGCAGTTGACGATTAAAGTCGGCGGCAACTTTGTCACGATTGGTTCTGCGGGCGTGTCCATCAAGGGAGCATCCGTGGCAATTAAAGCTGATGGCATCGTGTCCATTGATGGCTCTATGGTGAATATCAATTGCGGTGGCAGCGGCGCTTCCGCCGGATCAGGCGCCGGTAGCTCCCCAGGCGCGCCCACCGATCCGACAGCGCCGCTGGAAGCCGCCACGGCTGATCCTGGCGAACTTTCCGACGCCGCTGCAACCCCGGAACAAAAGGAGGCCAAAACGCCGGATTCCGTCACGGTCGGCGGTTATGAACCGGATTCTTCGTCTGGGGGCAGTTCATCCTCCAGCAGCAGTGCAGGCAATTCTCAGGCGGAAGCATTAAATGAGGCGGCGGAATCGGCGGCGCCATTTTGCGAGCGCTGCGAGGAAGCCCGGCGTGAGCAGGAGCAGCAGCAAGCTGGAGGAACCTCATGACCGGCGAATTAAGCAGATCGGTTTTCAATCAGCAAAATCGGAGTTTGCGCCATGTCTGACAAGATTCCGCTGAGCGCCTTGCGCGAACAGCTATTCGCCATTCCCGATGCCAAGGTTTATGCGGTGCTGGATGGCGCATCCACGCCTAATCTGCCGCAAATGCTGCGGCAATGGACGGTTGAATCGGTCTGTCTGCTGCGCGGCGAATTGGACCCAGCATTGGCGCGGGCCGCGCCTTATCTCGCCGCCATGCCTACTGACAGCCCGTTCACTGACTGGGTGTTAAGTGAAGGCTGGGGTAAGCATTGGGGCATTTTCGTTATTAGCAACGCCAAATTCCGTACACTGCGGCAGCATTTCCGTTCTTTTCTGATGGTGTACACTCCAGATCGCAAACCGGTTTTTTTCCGCTATTACGATCCGCGAGTCTTACGAACTTATTTACCCACCTGCAATGCCAGAGAACTGCGGACTCTATTTGGCCCAGTTCTTCGCTATATCGCCGAGGATAAGGATTCAGGAGTGCTGTTAAAATTCTGGCCGGACGGCGAACAGTGCGTAACCGAACCGGCGCAACTGATCCGTCGCGCCGTACTGGCCTAAATGAGGATAGTTGTTTATGTTAATCATGCGCGAATCCCAGATGGAGACTTTTCAGCAAGCAGCCCTCAAACATTTCGAGGATCGGCTGCTGGTTCATTTGCAGAAGTTTTTCCCCCGGCATTGCGCCAGCATGGGTGAAGCGCAAACTCGCGCCTATATCCAATATGGCGTGAAGCGGGCAAAGCGTTATGAATTGCTGACCGAGCGTGAATTGTATCTTTATATCGGGCTGATGCTGATGTTGGGCAGTCATTTTGATGAAGATGTACAATTGCCGTGGGTGGCGGCTACGCTCGCCGATCACGGCATCCCTACGCCTTATGACCGGATTGACCAGATCCATCGCCTGGCGCTGGATTATCTGCATCGGGTTTCCGGCCAACAGGATGAACATTTCAAACGCGCTCTGGTCCGACTGCGGGCGGCCAAGCTGGATGTTCTATTCCCGCCCTCCGAGCGGATGACCCGCGACCGGATGATCGAAATTCTAGTCAGCCTCTATCCTGAAAAAACGGCGGCGCTCGGCGATGTCCTGCTGGATAAGCTGATTCGCAAAGGGGCTGAGTTGGCAAAGGCGCATCAATTAACCACAGCCAAAGGTATGGCGATTTATATTGGCCTGATGTTTATTCTCGGCAGTGGCTTCGCCGATGATCCGCAATTGCCGTGGGCCGCCGCCGTGTTGCAGCCCACAGGCGATATGAATCCTGCTACCCGCGCCATGAAGCTGTACGAGGCCGCATTGGCGCAACTTGAAAAATGTCTGGCTTGATTGAAGAAGAGGGTGACGAGAATGGGATTTGGCGGCGGCAGTGAAAATCGTCAGGCGCAGGGCGAAACCGCCCGGCAGCAATCTACGGCGCAGCCCGATAATCCGGTGCAGCAATGCCCATTGCAGAAATCGATTTCGGGGCAGTTCAAGGAAACAGAGGTTAAGTGTGGCGATCCGGGTCACGTTGAAGCTGATGGAGTAAAAATTTCCGAAGGCGCTAATACCACGTTTAGCATTCATCGAGTCCGTGATAATAAGTCGATCAAATCAGTGTCTGCGCCAATGAATAGTCAAAAAGTCCGAGATTTGGCATGGCAACCCAAGCGTCCGGATGATCACCAGAAAAACGACAAATACATGTTTGACGTTAGCGCGGACGGCGTATCGGCAAAAAGCTCCAATCAGTTCAGTTTTCTTGACTTTTCGGATTATGGACCAGAGACAAAAACCATTGCATGTAGTAGTGGTATCTATGGCTGGACTGGCAAGTTTGATATTCAATATGCCAACGATGAGGTTGTGGTTACCATTAGTATCAAGCTGATTAACCGGCAAGGAGAGAAGCCGGCAAGCGGCGATCCGATGCCAGCCGCAGGCGATCCGGTCAGCGACACTGATAAAGCCAGTATGAAGGCTGATATCGAGGGAAAGTTATCCAAAAAGCTCAAGCTTTATCGCGAAACCTGCGCGTTCGCCGATGCCTGTGCTTGCCCTAAACCGATCAAGGTTGTGGTTAATTTTGTTGAGAGCGGACAGCACCATGATGTCAATCTGTTCCAAGGCGCTGGTCGCGCAACCGCAACAAACTGGACTCGGGTAAAAACCCGTGACAATAGCTGGGCGCATGAAACTGGACATTTACTGGGATGGTATGACGAATATACTGGTGGGGCGACCGGTACCGCTCCCCGCTGGAAGGACAATGAAACTTCAAATGTCATGAATACTGGTTTAACTGTGCCTCCCGAATACGGTTGGGATTTCCGCGATTGGTTTGCGGGCCAAACAGGCGAACAGTGGAAGGTCAAATGACACGGTTGCCATTTTTAATAATCAGGCTTATTACGGCATTACTTGGCTTTCTCAGTTTAATCGCTGCCATGTCAGCTCCGGCTCAGGATAAATCCATGTTGAATACAATCGCTTATACCTCAAATAAGGCTGATGATCGTTTTAAGACTGAGCTGACGGTTAATCCGGATGGCGCTGCGATTCTCAAAATTGGCAGCAATCGGGATCGCCGCTCCAGCCTTCAGGACTGTTCAAGGCAGTCATTCCAAGTCATCTGATGATGCAATTATCACAGGATACGGCGGATCCTGCATTTGCGGCGTCACCCAGTCAGGCCCAGTTAGTTCCTGATGAAAGCTTCAGAGAAATTACGGTGATTACGCATGATAAAAGCCGACTGGTTAAATTGGTTGGCGAAGAATTGGCAACGCCTGCTCCATTTAGCCAAGCAGAAAAAACCATAGAGACAATCATTCTTCATGTATTAAAATTTCCAGTGATTGCCATAACTTTGCAGGTTAGTCTGTTCCCCGAACAAAACACACCCGGTCAGATCGATCAATTTAACCTGAACATTACCAATGTGGGGAAGAAGGTTGTCTACTTTGACGCGCCGACCAAGTGGGGAGAAAGCGCTAGTCAGGGCAATATAGCGGCACTCCGAACGGATATTCCTCTTCCTGAATTAACCAGTACCCATCAACAATTCGTACAGCTCAACAGTGATAATTTCCAAGCGGCGAGTCCTTCATTTGTGGGTCCGAAAGTGCGGCTTGATCCAAATGAGGGAGTCACCTTAGGATTTCAACAGAAATTTAACTGGCCGCCGGGTCGATATAAGGTCGATATTGACCTGGTTCTTTCATTAGTTGGTGAGGATGATCAGCCGCTAATGTCGGTTGGCGTGGTTAGTGCGCCGAAAAATATTTCGATCTCTACGAAATAAAAATTTGTCAAGACGATGGGCGTCAACTCCAGCAGCTACATACTTTAGCTCACGGATGACTTAGAAACACTGCCGGACTGGCAGTTAATCCACCGGGCTGGAACACGACCATCAAATCGCCGATGTCAGTTTTGGCCAGTTCCATCCGGTCCGCCAAGATCTCAAGTGGGGTGCAGAGCGCCCCAACCACAGACACCACTTCCCGCTTCGCGCCGACCACCCGGTTGCCAACCGCGACGGGGTAATTCTTGCGAATAACTCGACCAAAGTTGCAGGACCCCATCAGGTGATGATGCAGACCGCCATTAGCGATCAACAGGCCGCCATTAGTGATCAAAAAGTTATGTCCACGCGACACTCGGCGCCAAATCCAGCGGCGCATCGCTGGGGAAATAGGGAATGCCGAAGCCGGATATTGAGTCGCCCCGCTACCCTCAAGGGCATTGCCATTGGCAGCTATTTCAACCCGAATCTGGCCGATTATGTGAAATTACCGGCGGTTCTGGCCAGTTACGCGGTGCATGTCGAATATGGCGGATTTCAGTCCAATGCGGTAAAGATTGAGGTAGCGCGGGAGTAATTAAGCCTCTTCTTGATGAACAGTTATTTAATTTACAGGAATCCCAATCTTTGTAACACGGGCAGAATGCCCATGCTGCGCCAGCAAGTGGAGACAAAATCAAACGTGTTCGTGCAGACCGCATTCGCGTTTCAGGCCAAAGAAACGAGTATCTTCTTCGCTCATGCCATCCGCCAGCCGCTGGGTGGTATGCACATCGCCGATAGAGACATAGCCCTGTTCCCACAGCGGGTGATAAGGCAGATCATGTTGCGTCAGGTAGCGGTAAACATCGCGGTCGGTCCAGTCAATCAGCGGATGCGCCTTGCAGCGACCGTTGCGCCACAGCAGCACATCAAGATTCTGGCGGCTTTGCGCCTGTTGCCGCCGCAGCCCGGAAATCCAGGCCGCCGCATTCAATTCCTTGAGCGCCCGCTGCATCGGCTCGACCTTGTTGATCCGGTTATAACGCTCAATCCCTTCCAGCCCTTGTTCCCAGAGTTTGCCGTAACGCGCCTCCTGCCAGGCTGCGCTCTGTTCAGCACGGTAGACAAGGAGATTCAGCGCCAGCCGTTCGGACAGCGCATCAATAAACCGGTAGGTTTCCGGGAACAGATAGCCGGTATCCACCACAATCACCGGAATATCCGGCTGCTGGATCGTGACCAGGTGCAGGCAGACCGCAGACTGGGCGCCAAAGCTGGAGGTCAGCACCACTTGGTCGGGGAAGTTCTCCAGCGTCCAGGCGACCCGCTGCTCGGCGCTCAACAGCTCCAGTTCGCGATTCATCGCCGCCAGATCAAACCACGGTTGCGCGGCGCTGACCGACCCATCATCGTCTATTTGCTGATTCATCGGCGTTATTTCCCGTTTATCTTGTTGTTGCAGTTCGATTCGGCTGACGCCACATCCTGCGGCTCATCATTCCAAGGCTTTCATTTTAGAACGTAGAATGAGCTATCCGCTTGTGCTACCTCCCAAAGCGAATACCTTCACTATAATAACCTAGCAGTGAATCCATAAATCTAAAAGTAATTACTATCTATATCTTTATTTCATTTAATTATATTTACCACCTTTGTACGCCATTCCCCAATCCGAATCCTGGGCAGTTCCCCATCGAATGGCAAAATTCTTTTATAATCAAAATTTATTGATAATAATTCCCCTACTGTATTACCAGGATATCCAAGGTCGTGAATAAAAAGTCCAGCTACACTCGTGAGGAACTGCTCTCTTGCGCCCACGGCGAATTGTTCGGCCCCGGCAACGCCCAGTTGCCGATGCCCAATATGTTAATGATGGACCGTATTGTTCATATCGCTGCTGAAGGCGGCCAATACGGCAAAGGCGAGATCGTTGCAGAATTGGATATTCACCCTGATCTGTGGTTTTTTGGCTGCCACTTTATTGGCGATCCGGTGATGCCCGGCTGTTTGGGGCTGGATGCGATGTGGCAACTGGTGGGGTTTTTTCTGGGCTGGATGGGCGGTTTGGGACGCGGGCGAGCGCTGGGTTGCGGCGAAGTCAAATTCACCGGCCAAGTGCGCCCGGAAGCCAAAAAGCTCACTTATCATATTCACATGAGGCGGGTCATCTTGCGCAAACTGGTCATGGGCATCGCTGATGCGACCCTGGATGTAGACGGACGGACTATTTATGTTGGCAAGGACCTGCGGGTTGGACTGTTCACCTCGACTGACGGTTTTTGAGGATGAAGACAATGAGACGGGTAGTAATCACCGGGATCGGTATCGTATCGAGCATCGGCAACGACCGATGGGAAGTGCTGGAATCGCTGCGGCAAGGCCGCAGCGGGCTGGAATTCGCCGAAGACTACAAGGAAATGGGCTTGCGCTCTCATGTGCGCGGGCCGCTGCGGGTGGATTTGGCGGCGCTGATTGACCGCAAGATTCTGCGGTTCATGGGCGACGCCGCCGCGTTCAACTACATCGCGATGCGCGAGGCGATTGCTGACGCCCAGTTGCCGGAGGAGATGGTCTCCAATCCCCGAGCCGGGCTGGTGACCGGCACGGGCGGGGCCAGCCCGCAGAATATCGTGGACGCCGCCGATCTGCTGCGCAATAAGGGTCTGAAGCGGGTTGGGCCGTATATGGTGCCGCGCACCATGAGCAGTACGACCACGGCCTGTCTGGCGACGCCGTTCAAAATCAAGGGCGTCAACTACAGCATCAGCTCGGCCTGCGCCACCAGCGCCCATTGCATCGGCCACGGCGCTGAACTGATTCAGTGGAACAAGCAGGACATCGTGTTCGCGGGCGGCGGCGAAGAAGTGCATTGGAGCCTGACCCATTTGTTCGACGCGATGGGCGCCCTCTCCACCAAGTACAACGCCACTCCGCATAGCGCCTCCCGGCCTTATGACGCTAACCGCGACGGCTTTGTGATTTCCGGCGGCGGCGGCGTGGTG
>JAAUTD010000103.1 GCA_012031845.1 Synechococcaceae cyanobacterium SM1_2_3 | reverse complement strand
CCGGAGTTTCGTTAAGCAACGCTAAAGCCCCGGCGAGGCTGTTCAGTCGGCAGCGGTCGCCGAAGCCTCCGCGCCCGTCAAGGGCAGCTCGAAGCAAAAGGTGGCGCCGCGGCCGACGGTGCTCTCCACCCAGATGCGCCCGCCCAGGTGATCCATGATTTTTCGACAGATGGCCAAACCGAGGCCGGTACCCTGAGGTTTCTCGGTCATGGTATTGCCCACCTGCCGAAACCGCTCGAAGATCGCATCGCAGTGCTGTGGCGCTATGCCGGGGCCGCTGTCCTTCACCGTGACCAGGACGCCTGACGGGCTGCCGCGCACCGCGACCTCGACCCGTCCGTCCATGGGGGTGAACTTGACCGCGTTGGAGAGAAGGTTGACCGCCACCTGCATCAGCCGGTCGAAGTCGCCGCGAACCAGCGGAACCCCGGGCGGCAAGACCAGTTTGAGAGCGACGCCCTTGTCGCGGAAAAGCTGACTTGTGGAAGCCGCCGCCTGCTCCATGATCTCGCCCAGGTGAATCGGCTCGATCCGCCAGTTGACCTGCCCGGCCTCGATCTTGGCGAAGTCCAGAACCTCGTTGATCAGCCGGGTCAGCCGCTCGCTTTCCTTGACGATGATGCCCAGAAATTTGTTGCACTGGGCGGCCTCCATCTCCGGGTTGGCCAGCAGGATTTCGGAAAAGGCCCGAATTGAGGTCAACGGGGTGCGCAGTTCGTGGGTGACGGTGGAAATGAACTCATCTTTTAGTCGATCCAGAGCGCGCAGACGATTGTTGGCTTCGCGTAGTTCGGCTGAAGCGGCTTCCAGTTCGCGGGATTTCTGTTCCAGCCGCCGACTGTATTCAATCACCTGGGTGCTTTCGTCGAGAATGGTCATTACCTCCTCGATGCTCAGCACTTCGCCCATGACAATGGAGGAGATCATCACGCGCGCTGACGCCGCGCCAATCGCTCCGGCCAGCAGCCGTTCGGTGTAATGAATCAGCCGTGAGTCGGCTTGCAGCGAATCGGTATGGTGTTCACGGGCGTAACGGTCGAACGCCTCGCTGGCGCGGTGCGGGCCGATGAAGCGCGCCAGCAATTCGTACAACTCGGCTGTTTCCACCACGCCCCGCCATAGCAGCGAATCGCCGTCATGGCGCTGGCGTTCGAGCACCCCAACAAATTGGCTGCCCTGCACCTGTTCGATGGTGTCTGGCTTACCCAGCATCGAACCCAATACCAGCCCGCCGACGTTGAACAACATGCTCCAGAACACCGCGTGCATGTAGCGGTCGAGACCGGCCAGCCCGAACAGCTCATAAGGTTTCAGCATCGCCAGCCCAAACGGGCCATGTTCGACAAAATCAAGGCTGATCCAGCCGGAATGGGCCATCGCTGGCAGCAGCAGGGTATAGGCCCAGATGGCGAAACCGCCGCTCAGACCGATTAGTGCGCCCAAGCGACTGGCGCGTTTCCAGTACAGGCCAATCAGAATCGGCGGGGCGAACTGGGCGGCGGCGGCGAATGAGATTAGGCCGCTGGCGACCAGCGCATAGCTTTCGCCGACAAAGCGGAAATACAGATAGCCCAGCAGGATCATGGCGACGATCCCGGTGCGCCGGATGCCCAGCAGCAAGCCGGACAGATCAGCGCGGCCGGACAGCCAGCGCGGATTGCCGCGCAGCAGCAGCGGCATCACCAGATCGTTGCAGACCATCGTTGACAGGGTAATGGTCTCGAACAGGATCATGCTGGTGGCGGCGGACAGGCCGCCGAGAAACGCCAGCAGCGCCAGATCGGGCATGTGCCGGGCCATCGGCAGCGCCAGCACGAAGGTGTCGGCATCCACCCCGCCGCTGCTGAAGATCAGCCGCCCGCCCAGCGCAATCGGCAAAACGAACAGGTTGATCAGAAACAGATAGAGCGGAAACAGCCAGATCGCCTTGCGGATATGGGTTTCGTCCACATTCTCGACCACCAGCACCTGAAATTGGCGCGGCAAAAACAGGAACGCCATCATCGCCAGAAAAGTCAGCGACAGCCAGCCGCCATAACCGCCGGGCACTACGTCAAAACGCATCAGCGCCGCCAGCTCCGGTTGCGCCGCCGCCTGCCGGAACAGATCGCCGGGGCCATCGAACATGGCGAAGGTGACGACCGCGCCGACCAGCACAAACGCCACCAGCTTGAACAGCGACTCGAACGCCACCGCCGCCACCATCCCTTCATGACGCTCGGTGTTGTCTATGTGGCGAGTGCCAAACAGGATCGCAAACACCGCCAGCACCAGCGCCACATAAAACGTAGTGTCCATCCATACCGGCTGTTGCGCCGAGGCCGCTGGCATGGTCACTTGCGGATAAAGCCGCAACACATTGAAACTGGTGGCGATGGCTTTCAACTGGATCGAGATGTACGGCAGCACCCCCAGCACCGCGATGATGGTGACCATCCCGGCCAGCAGGCCGCTTTTGCCATAGCGGGAAGCGATGAAATCCGCAATCGAGGTGATCCGGTGGGCCTTGGTGATCCGCACGATGCGCCGCAGCACGAACCAGAACAGCACCGCCATCAGAGTTGGCCCCAGATAGATCGGCAGAAAATCAATGCCGCTGACCGCCGCCAGGCCGACGCTGCCATAAAAAGTCCAGGCGGTGCAGTAAATCGCCAGCGACAGGGTGTAGATATAGGGATTGGCGATGATCGAACGGCCGATATCGGCGCGGTGGTCGCCGTAATAGGCAATCCCGAACAGCAGCCCCATGTACACCAGGGCGCTGGCGATGATCACGCCGTCACCCAGCATTCAAGGCCACTCCACAGAATCGGCGGAGTCCGCCTTGGCCGCAGTTTCGGGATGAGGCGCGGGTTCTGCCGTTGGAATTGATTCGCCTGATTCGCGCAGTTCGGAACGTTCTACCACCACGATCAATAGAATGATGATCAGGAACCAGAGCAAATAAAGGTAGAGATAGAGGATCGGGATGCCGAATAGCGCCCACGCCCGGTCGAACAGATGCAGCACGGGGTAGTTGAGCGCCAGCGCCGCACTGATGAACAGAATAACGATGGACTCTTTGGATTGTTGCCGCATGGTTGGAAAGTGCGCTGAAGCGTTAAAAATTAGCCTGAGTCTTGCGGATCGCCACCATCTTGTCAGAGGCCGCCAGCGCCTGGCCCAGCGTCCTGATGCCTTGCGCTTCCAGCAGATCCAGCAGCTTGAGGAACACCTGGGCGGTGACCAGCGAATCGCCCAGTGCGGTGTGCCGGCCATGCACATCGACGCCCAGCCGATCCGCAATCGCGTCCAGATCGTGATCGTCGGTGTAATCGTGCAGATAGCCCGATAGCAACAGCGTGTCCAGCACCGGATTGCCAAAGCGCACCCCGGTTTTGAGTTCCTTGAGTTTGAGAAACTTCATGTCAAAAGCGGCGTTGTGGGCGACCAGCACGGTGCGGTCATCGCCGACAAAAGTGCGGAATTGCGGCAAAACCACTTCGATGCCTGGTTTGCTCTTGACCATCTCATCGGTAATGCCGTGGAAACGGATCGACGCCTTGGGAATGGGCCGCCCCGGATTGACCAGCAGGTCGATATTTTCGCCCGCCAGCACCCGGCGGTTGACAATCCGCACCCCGGCAACCTGGATGATTTCATCACCCTTGGACGGCGCCAGCCCGGTGGTTTCGGTATCGAACACCACATAGCTGAGCGCCGCCAGCGGATAATCCAGCAGATCGTTCCATTCCTCGCGATGTTCGGCCAGGGTGAAATCATAGAATTCGGGCCGCTCCGGCAACGCCTCGACCGGCTCCTGCCATTGCCGGGCCGAGGCCGGCAGCGGCAACCGCAGCAGGGCATAGCCAGGCCGCCGGTGCGATTGGCTCCACAGGTCGCTGTTATGCCGCCGCAACACCTCGCCCACCGTGGTCGCCCCGACCAAATCCCGCACATGCTCGCTCAGCCAGCCTTCCAGTTGATCGGCGGGCACTGGCTTGCCGATCCAGAGAATATCCAGATAAATCCGGCGATTGCCCATCAGGCATTCGATCTCGAACGCCTCGCTGATCGCTTCGCGGTGCAGTTGCTCGATCAAATACTCCAGCAGCAGCATGATCGAGTGATTGTCCACGTTCAGCCACAGCGGCATCCCGATCATGGTCACATGCAGACCGTCGCGCTGGCGCAGGTGATGAATCACGCTGCCGATCAGATCGGTGGAATACACATCATTCATCGGCCAACGGTTGGCGTACAGATGGCGCAATTCCAGGGTCATTTGCTGCAATCGCTGGCTCAGGCATTCGCTTTCTTCGACAATGACCCGTTGAAACGCCTGACGCTGGGCTTGATCCATGTCAGCGAAATTGACGATGTTTTCCGCCGCCGCTCGCAAATTAGCCAACGGCTGCCGCAGATCTTCGGTTCGGGTCTTGAGCAGGGAGCGATCCACCTGGCGGGTGACATCGCGGAAGGTGATCACGAAGGTGGAGGCCCGTTCCGAAGTGTCCGGCAGCAGGCTCATCCGGCAGTGGAACATGGTTTCATCGTCCACCGTGGCGCAGACAAATTCAGCATCGCTGGCCGGTTTGCCGTCGCTGGCGTTCTGCTGGCGGTAGCACAGCAGTTGCAAGGTGTTCTCTATCGGGGCGCGGGTCCACAACTCATAGAGCGAACGCCCCAGTCCCAGGGCTTCGCGATTCGGCAGCAGCTTGGCCGCCGCCGGGTTATAGAGCAGGATGCGGGCTTCGCCATCGCAGACCAGCACCCCTTCGGATAGCTCGCGCAGCACGGTTTCCAGCCAGGCTTTCTGTTCTTCGATTTCACGGGTGACAATGGCGGTGGCGGCGGCGACTTCGCGGCGGGCTTTGTGCAAAGCCTCGCCCAGTTCTTTTAAGCGGGTCGGAAAGAAGCCGAGCCAGTGCTGGCGCGGCAGCTCCAGCTCATAGCCGGGATTGCTGCGAGTGATGATCTGAGCGCCTCGCGCCAGGATGCCGAGCGGAATGAAGCAATACCAGTCGAGCGTAGCCCAGGCCGCCGTGGCTCCGCCGATGATGGCGAAGGCCGCCAGCGCCAGCCACACCAGAATCGGGTCGCGCTGATCGGGATCCGGCAGGGTTTCCACCGCCAGCCAGCCGATCCCGCTGAGAAAAGCCAAGGCCAGGACTACCGGAATCAGCCAGAGCAACCAAAGCTTGTGCCGGTAGTTCATAGCGGTTCAGTCCGCTTCCGCCAGCAGTTCGCGCACCCGCGCCACGACTTCCTGGGTGGAAAACGGCTTGGTGATGTAGTCATCCGCGCCGAGAGCCAAGCCTTTTTCCCGCTCGACCTCGCGGCCCTTGGCCGTCAGCATGATAATTCGGATGCCTTTCCAAAGCGGATTGGCGCGAATCGCCTGGCAAACTTCATAGCCATTCTTGCGCGGCATCATCACATCGAGCAGAACCAGATCAGGCGGTTCGGCTGCGATAGCAGCCAGCGCCGCTTCGCCGTCGGAGGCGGTGCGCACCTCGAATCCTGCCTGTTTCATCAGGAATTCCAGAGACAGAACGATATTCGGTTCATCGTCCACCACCAGAATCTTGCTCGCCATATCCCATTCCCCCGGTTGCCAGGCGTTCTTGTTCAAGCGGGCATTATGCTGATTTTTCCACGCCGCTGCTTGATCCATCCGAATCGGAGGTTTCCGAGGCGTCGGCTTTCCGTTCGCTCCCTTCCTTGCTAATACCGCTGCTGGCTTTGGCGACCGCTTCCCAGAATTTTTGCACCATTTCCATCGAGTGGAACTGGGTGGGCAGCAGCGGTTTGAACATGCTCATGGCGTCGAAGTTGATGACACCCCGCTGCACGCTGTCGCGCATGGTTTTCAGGATATCGTCGTGTAGCGGCTGGATATTGGGCAGACCGAGAAACTCGCGCATTTCCTGGGCGGTGGCTTCGACGCTGACATTGACTTTCATCGGGATACTTCCTCGTGCTTCGGGCTGGCGGAATCGCCGGATGATGGCAAGAATGGCGGGTATAGCGCCGGTTTTGCCACCGGCATCGCCACAAGTATTTTCTGGCTGGTAAAGCTAATGGAAAACACAGTTGTCGGCAATGGTTTAACCCGGCATTGCACGGGTGAGACTGCCATTGCGACTGTAGCAACCGGCAATGGCCGCGGTCCGTTGCGTCATGGCTCCGGCAACGATGACACCTGATTGCGCCCCTTATCCTTGGCGGCGTACAGCGCCTGATCGGCCGCTTTGAGCATTTCTCCAACCGTTACCTTCTGGGCGGCGAAGGCGCAAACCCCAATGCTGACGGTGCAGCGCAAGGTGCGCCCGTCGCCCAGCGGTAACGTGGTTTGGGCAATGGCGTTGCGCAGCCGCTCGGCCACCTCGCCGCCCGCCGGTAATCCGGTTTGCGGCAACAGCGCGGCGAATTCCTCCCCGCCCAGCCGACCGAGAATATCCACTTCCCGCAACTGGGATCGGCACACGCTGGCGATCATGCGCAAGGTTTCATCGCCAACATTATGGCCGTAGGTGTCGTTAATGGTTTTGAAGTGATCGGCATCCATCATCAGCAGGGTGATTTCCGACCGGTAGCGGCGAGAACGCAGCAATTCCCGCTCGCACAATTCCAGAAAATGCCGCCGGTTGTACAATTCGGTCAAGCCATCGGTGGTGGCCAGATAGCGCAACTCTTCCAATATCCGTTTGCGCTCGGTGATATCAGACAGCATCCCTTCCACCGCCATAATCGGCCCTTGAGCCGGGGCGTCGGCGCAGGTATGGGCGTTGACCTCGACCCAGATTGGTACGCCATCCCGGCGCATCATCCGCAGTTGCAAATGGGTGGCGACGCCATGCTCGGCCAGGGTGCCCAGAAAGCGATCTCTCTCATTGTCGTCCAGGAACGGCCAGAGTGGATCTTCGGTGTGCGCCCGCAGAAACTCGAGCGGCATTTTATAGCCCAGAATCTGCGCCATTGCCGGATTGACATCCACAAACCGCCCATCCAGTTGGGCAATAAAAATCCCGATGCTGACGTTTTCAAACAGCGACCGGTATTTCTGTTCGCTTTCGCGCAGGCGATCATTAAGGTGATTCATCTCCACCTGCATTCGGTCGCTAACCTTGATCAGATAGCGGACATGACGGAGCAAGCGGGCGTATTGCTGGGTCAGATCGGCGAAAGCCTCCGCGCCAGGCCCCGGCGCCGGCCCGCAACAGTTTTCCGCCGCCGCCAGCGCCTGCTCTTCGTTATCCAGCAGACCGATTTCGGGGGCGCTCATCGGGGCGGCTCCTGGACTTTTTCCACCAGGTTGAAAGTCAATGCCTGCAACTCTTCGCTGAAATCCTGGCCGCATTCCAGCACCGCTTCATTCTCCGGATCGTAAAACCAGTTGACGGTAACTGGCTTCCCGTCCTGCGCGGCGCGATCCAGCAGGTCGAGAAAATTCAGCATGACTTTAGTGCTGCTGCTATTGAGATACAGCACTTCCAGATTAACAGTGACGGTGGCAGAGAGATCCAAATCAGCCAGAAAGGCTTTAAGCCAGGCGAATACCGGCGCATAGAATGCGGCGGCATTTTCCGGGTACGACTCGCCGCGAAGACTGAGTTGGCCGCGATCCGCGTCAAATTCAATGGCTGGCGACGACCGGGTTGCTTCGATAATCAGATTATCCATTGTCTTTCTCCGTCCTGGCCTTCAGATCACCACCCGCAAACTGAAGAACAGATACTGTTCATCCACGGTGCTGAGCGTGTGCTGCAAGGGTTCACTGGCCTTGCGCGCCATCTCGGTCAAGCCTAAACCCGCGCCGCCTTCCGCCGTCAATGGCTGGCGCATTTGTTGTTTGTAAAGCGCCTTTAATCCGGCTTTATCCAAAGCCTGCAAGTGTTCCAGCCGCTCGACCAAGGTTGGCATATCGGCGCGATTGAGCAAATTACCGGAACTGACGATATAACGGTCGCCTTCGCGGGCAATCACCACAATGCCGGAATTGACCAGCCGGGCCTGATCAGGATGCTGCTCCCAGCGGGCGATATAATTGCGGACGTTCTGAGCCTGTTCGATATAGACCGCAAACACATCCATCAATGCTGAATGGGCCGTTTGCAGGCTTTCCAGATGATTTTTGACCGCTTTGCCCAGTTCCTCAATGATGCTGTGCGAAAACGGGCCGCTAAAGCTCATCAAAATTCCCTGATCGTTTAATTCATGTTGCAACCGGGCCAAATCAAGAAGGTTCACAGCGATGCTCCTCAAGGCGAAGCGGGTGGCTCCAGTGCCGGACGGAAACCAATAACAGTGATGTCGTCGCGTTGCAATTGCTCGCCGCGCCAGTCGGCGAGCGTGTGTTCCAAGGCCGTCTGTTGCGCGATCAGGGGCAGTTCGCCGTATTGCTGCAAAAACATTAGAAACTGTTTTCGTCCAAAACCATAGCCCTTAGAGCCGCCGGACTGATCCAGCAGGCCATCGGTGATCAGATAGAACGTCCGACCGGGTAATCTTGATATCGAGTGGCCGGTAAATGTCCAATCCGGATCGGATTGCCGATAACCCAGATTACGGCGATCCCCATGAACAACCGCGACCGTTCCATCGCTATCTCGATAGTACAAATCCAGCCGCGCTCCGGCGAAGGTCAGCAGTGAAGTTGACTCTGACCAATAACACGCGCCTGCATCGAGACCGGCCTCGAACCCTTCGCCCATCTGATCCTGGCGCAAGGTCGTCCGCAACAGCCGATTGATCGCTTGCAGAATCAGGGCCGGATCGGCGGCGCCCAAGGTGCTGAGGACATGGTTCAGCACCGAGTTTACCGTCATGGTCATCAAGGCGCCGGGTACGCCATGCCCGGTGCAGTCGGCGACCATGAGCAAACAACCGCGTTGATCAGCCTGGCAATAGTAGAAATCCGCCGCCCACCAGATCGCGGGGTTGCCAGATGACAAAGTGTTCGCCCAATGCCCGCGCCAGACATTCCTGCTGCGGCAGAATAGCCTGCTGGAGCAATTGCGCGTATTGAATACTGTCGAGAACCTGGCGATGCGCTTCCGCCAACCGCTGATTAGCCTGATCGAGGGCTTGGGTGCGTTCCGCGACGCGCTGCTCCAGATGATCCGTGTATTGCCGCACGGTGTGCGCCATGTTGTTAAATGCGTCGGTCAATGCCCCAATCTCGTTATTGGCGGCCACCTCCGCTAATTGCCCATAATCACCGACGGCAATCGCCTGGGTGGAACGGTGCAACCGGGCCAGTGGATTCAGCACCAGCCGGTTGAGCAGCACCGTGACCGAGAGCGCCAGCGCCAGTAATGACAGCGCCAGCAGCGCCGCAAAGGGCGCAAACCGGCCAAAACGGTAAATGTCGGCAATATCCACCAAGGCGACCGCGAACCATTGAATTTCCTGAAGATAGGCAATAGCCGCCAGATGCGGTTTTCCCTCTATGGTTAAAGGCGTCACTGCAACCGGAAGCTGGCTGGTGCTGAGTCGCTCCAGTTGCGTACGCACTAAATCCTGCTCCGCCAATGTCGCCAGCAACCGATAAAAGGTGCTGCGTTCCGACTCCGGTTTAGCCACAGTATTGAAATCAATATAGGCGCGATGGTGGTGAGCCTTGATCGCGCCCGCCCGATCCAGCAACAGGGTTTGCACGCCTTGGCGATCTTCCTGCAATGCAGCCTTGATAAAGCTGTCCAGCTCCAGCCCGGTGCCGCCTACGCCCAATATATCGACGCCATCGCGAATGACGATATTAAACCAGAGCTTATTCAGATCGAGCGGCGCATCGTAATTGACGTTCAGACTAAAACCAGCGGATTGCGCTATCGTGGCAAAGTACCAGGAATCCCTGGGCAAACCAGGGTCCAGGGTATAACCGAGTTCCCGGCCCTGATAAGCGTTGGCGGCGTCGTTGAAGTAGAAATGCTTTGACGCATCAATCGCCACAAAATAACTATGGTCGGCAAAGTGACGACGATAGCTTTCCAGTTCGGCCAAGGCGGCAGTCTTGAGATCAGGATTGTTTTCATCCCGCACCCAGCGTTTGAGCAGCGGCGAATCCACCAGCTTCCGCGCCAGGGTCAGTTCACGTTGAATCGGCGCGAGAATGCGGTCTTTCTGCCGCAGCGCGTACTGCGCGGCGAACTCCTCGCCCAATTGCCGGGTCACGCCGCGAATGCCCCAGCCAAACAGCGCCAGCGCCACCGCGCCGGTCAGCACATAAACTCCCGCCAGCAGCAATAAAAAATGGCGCTTGATCCCAAAAAAATGGCGCGGAATGGTTGAGGAAGGCAATTCAGCCATGAGGTGCAGCCCGTCAATGTTACAACACCGGACGCACATCGGTGGCCCACATTCCAGCCTGGCGGGCCGCGTCCAGACCGGCATCGGCATCCTCGAACACCTGACAATTCTGTGGCGCAACGCCCAGGCGGCGGGCGGCTTCCAGAAACAAGTCAGGAGCCGGCTTGGGCGGCAGGCCATCGTCGGCGGTCAGCACCACCGAAAAGAGCGGGCGCAGACCGATGGCGTCCAAAGTGAGATCCACGTTGGCGCGATTACTGCCCGATACCACTGCCATTGGCAGGCGGCCATAGTAGCGCCGGGCCAGCGCAGCCACCGGTTCCAACGGTTGCGCCTGATCCAGTCGGGCATAGGTGCGGCGCTCCTTGTCGGCGGTGAAGGCGATGATGTCAATGTTTTGGTCAAACTCGGCGTTGAAAAGCGCCACGATTACATCAGTGGGCTTGCCGTTATGCCGAAGCAGAAACTCCAACGGAATGTACAGGCCCAACGCCGCTGACGCTTCCCTCCACGCGGCATAGTGCAGGGGCAGGGTATCGGCCAGGGTGCCGTCGCAGTCGAAAATCAGCCCCCGCACCGAGTCGGGGACGATCAGGTGCGCCACCGAATCGGTCACCCTCATCATCCCGCGCCGCCCGGACGCGGCGCAGGGCGACCGGCGACCGGCGTTGGTGAATTGGCTGCCGGTTCTTCCGCCGGTTCCTCAATGGTCTCCAGCGACAGGCTGTTCCCGGCCCTTGCTGGCCCGGCGATTGTCCGCCCAGATTAATCCGCAGGCGTAGATTGTTGGCGGAATCAGCGTTTTTTAACCGCTTCTTCGTAACTGATCCGTCCGGCCTGATACAGGGCGAACAGAGCTTGATCGAAACGTTTGCATCCCCATCC
>JAAUTD010000102.1 GCA_012031845.1 Synechococcaceae cyanobacterium SM1_2_3 | reverse complement strand
GAAGCCGGGGGGATTTTCCACGATGCCAAGACCACGGCTTAAGGAGTTCTCGTTATGAAAGTACGCGCACAGATTGCGATGGTGCTGAACCTGGACAAGTGCATTGGCTGCCATACCTGTTCAGTGACCTGCAAGAACGTCTGGACCAGCCGGGACGGGATGGAATACGCCTGGTTCAATAACGTCGAGACCAAGCCCGGCATCGGCTATCCGAAGAACTGGGAAGATCAGGAGCAGTGGAACGGCGGCTGGATTCGGCGCAAGGACGGCAAACTTGAGCTGAAGCAGGGCAGTAAGTGGAAGATTCTGTCCAACATCTTCGCTAATCCCGACCTGCCAGCCATTGATGACTACTACGAGCCGTGGGATTACGACTACGCGCATTTGCAGAATGCGCCGGAATCGAAGGCGATGCCAACCGCCCGCCCGCGTTCGGCGATCAGCGGCGAGCGGATGCAAAAAATCGAGTGGGGGCCAAACTGGGAAGAAATCCTCGGCACTGAGTTCGCCAAGCGTTCCAAGGACGCCAACTTCGAGAACGTGCAGAAGGAGATTTACGGCGAGTTTGAAAACACCTTCATGATGTATCTGCCGCGTCTGTGCGAACACTGCCTGAATCCGTCCTGCGTGGCTTCGTGTCCCAGCGGCGCGATCTACAAGCGCGAAGAAGACGGCGTCGTGCTGATCGATCAGGACAAATGCCGGGGCTGGCGGATGTGCGTGTCGGGCTGTCCGTACAAGAAAATTTATTTCAACTGGAACACCGGCAAATCGGAGAAGTGCATCTTCTGCTATCCGCGCATCGAATCCGGCCAGCCGACGGTGTGTTCGGAAACCTGCGTGGGGCGCATTCGCTATCTGGGTGTGCTGC
This sequence comes from Synechococcaceae cyanobacterium SM1_2_3, assembly GCA_012031845.1. Lineage (GTDB taxonomy): Bacteria > Pseudomonadota > Gammaproteobacteria > Competibacterales > Competibacteraceae > Contendibacter. Next base: position 10,505 of record JAAUTD010000102.1, on the reverse strand, counting down.
TGTACGACGCCGACCAGATTGAGCAGGCCGCCAGCGTCGCCGACGAGCAGAGCTTGTATCAGGCGCAACTGGATATTTTTCTCGATCCGTTCGACCCGCTGGTGCAGGCCGAAGGGCGCAAGGCTGGTATTCCTGATGCGTGGTTGCAAGCGGCTCAGGATTCGCCGATCTACAAGCTGGTGATTGACTGGAAGATCGCCTTCCCGCTGCATCCCGAATACCGCACCTTGCCGATGGTCTGGTACGTCCCGGCGTTGTCGCCGATTCAGGCCCGCGCCGAGGCGGGGCAAATCGGCATGAACGGCATCATTCCCGATGTGGGTTCTCTGCGGATTCCGCTGAAGTATCTGGCTAATTTATTGACGGCGGGCGATGAACAGCCGGTCAAGCGGGCGCTGGAGCGGATGCTGGCGATGCGGGCCTACATGCGGGCCAAAACCGTGGATGGCGAAATTCGCGACGATGTGTTGCAGGCGGTCGGCTTGCGCATCGATCAGGTGGAGTCCATGTATCGCTATCTGGCGATTGCCAATTACGAGGATCGCTTCGTTATCCCAACCAGCCACCGCGAATACGCCAACGCGACTTATGACGCTTTTGGCGAACGCGGCGGCTGCGGCTTCAGCTTTGGCAACGGCTGTTCACCGGGCGCGGATAAAAACCAGCCTGTTCGGCGGGAAAAAGGCAACGACGCGCCGGGCGATTCCGATCCGGGTGGAGCCGCCGCTGAAAAAGGAACAAGGATAAAATGATGAAAACCCTGAAAGTCCTGTCGGCGCTGTTGAGCTATCCGCAGCCGGAGATGCAGGCCGCATTGGGGGAAATGGCCGATGTGCTGGCGAAGGAACATCTGTTGCCAGCACGGGAGCATTCGGCGCTGCTGACGCTGATGAACCGGCTGGCGTCCACCGCTGTGATGGAATTGCAGGAGCAGTATGTCGCGACTTTTGACCGGGGCCGGCGCTGTCGCTGCATCTGTTCGAGCATGTTCATGGCGAATCGCGGGATCGCGGCCAAGCGATGGTGAGTCTGCTGGAAATTTATCACCGGCACGGTTTTGAACTGAGCGCCCGCGAACTGCCCGACTATATTCCGCTGTTTCTGGAATATCTGGCGCAGCGGCCAGCCGGGGAAGCGCTGGATTCGCTGGCGGACGCCATGCCGGTCATGACCCTGATCGGCGCACGGCTGGCCGAACGCGGCAACGATTATCACGTTGTGTTCGACGCGCTGGCCGCGCTGGCGGGAGAACCGGCGGATATTGAAGACATTCGGCAGCAGGCGGCGACCGAAGGGCCTGATCAGGCGGTCGTGAATATGGATCAGATTTGGGAAGAGGAGGCCGTCACTTTTTCTGGCGACGGGCCGGGAAGATTGTGGAGCGCAACGTGAGGCGGGCGGAGCGCAGCCAGTGCAGTGGGTGCAAAGGTCTGGTTCGATACGGCAGCCGGCCGGTTCCTTATAAATATGGAGAGGCGATGATCATGAGTTATCTCGATACCCTGTTGTTTGGCGTTTATCCTTATCTGGCGGGCGCGATTTTTCTGCTTGGCAGTCTGGTTCGATTCGACCGCGATCAATTCACCTGGAAGGCCCATTCCAGCCAGATGCTCAGCAATAAAAATATGCGCTGGGCCAGCAACCTGTTCCATGTCGGCATCCTGCTGTTGTTCGCCGGTCATTTTATTGGCCTGTTGACGCCGCCGGAGATTTTCCATGCGCTGGGTGTTTCTGCCGGGGCGAAACAGGTATTGGCTATTGTTGCGGGCAGCATTGCCGGGCTGATGTGTTTTGCTGGATTGACGATGCTGGTGCGGCGGCGACTGACCGATCCGCGAGTGCGGGCGGTCAGTACCCGGATGGATATTTTCATTCTGCTGTTGCTGTACGCCCAGTTGATTCTGGGCTGCTGACAATCCCTGTGTCGCTGATGCACCTGGATGGCGGCAATATGCTGTTGCTGATGCAGTGGGCGCGGAATGTGGTCACTTTCGATCCAGCGGAGGCTGTGGCTGCCATTGCGCCCATTGGCTTGCTGTTCAAGCTGCATATTTTTCTGGGCCTGACGATCTTTCTGGTGTTTCCGTTCAGCCGGCTGGTGCATATCTGGAGTGCGCCAGTGACTTATCCGGCCCGACCCTATCAAGTGGTGCGGCAGCGCTGATTCGACCCGAATCCTTCTCCTGAAAAGGCAGGGGAAGGGTTTTTAAGAATGCTTTTGCCTATCAAGAGGCTGCTGTGACCATAAAATCCACATGAATGGCGTCATAAGGAAAGATGATTTTGCCGTCTTCGGTCTTGTCCAGAACGCCCGCGTTCAAGAGCGCCGTTACGTCGGTGTGTACCGCTTTAACGTCGCGATTCACCCGCCGGGCCGCTTCGCGGATGGTGACAGGCCCGGCTCCCGCCAACGTCTTGAGAAGTTGCCAGCGTTTGGCGGTCAGGGTTTCCAGAGCAATTCCATTGTCGGGAAACTCAGAAACGCGCCTTGGGCTTCACCGGCAAACGCCCGAACAAAACGGCGCTTGACTGATTCCATCGTTTCTACTTCAAGGGTCAGGGTGTTCATCAAACCACCTCGCAATATCGGCCATAAAGTCATCAAACAAAGTGGCTGGCGATGTGAACCGATAGGCTATTTCATCATCGCCGATATGACGGTGATCGCCTTTGCCCGCTTCATTGTCGTAACGCAACATGCAAATTCCATTGACGACGAAGGCCAGCCGGTATTTATAGCAATGCGCACTACCGGGAACGGAAGCAGGAACCTCCCAAATCGTCAAATCGGCGAACGCGGTATCGGAGAAGGGGCGACGTGCTTTCAGTAAAAGGCGAGCTTTCATGTTGCAAAGAATAACAACATTTCTGGCTGTTGTTAATTATTACAACATGTTTAGGAGAATGTTTGTGTCGGTGGATTCAAAGTGAATGGACTTACCGCAGAGCAGATCGGGCGGCTTCGGCCAAAAAGCCTGAGCGGCTGATTCCGTGTGAACGGGTGTATTCATCAATCTGGGCTAACAAAAGGCGAGGAAGGGTAATGTTAATTTTTTCAGCCGGGCCGAAATACCGTTCAACCGGAACTTCAATAATGGCCCAAATCCATCCAGCAAAATCAGGATTCGCCTGATGGACAGACAGCGATTCAGGTATCGGAATATGGCCCCCGTCTTCGATCACGGTTTGACAATACAGATCGATGGCTTCACGCGCTTTGTCTATGGCCTCATCCAAGGTATCCCCAGCCGAGAAGCAGCCGGGCAGATCGGGAACAACAACGCCAAATGCGGTCACGTCGGTTCCGGGTTCAATCACTAGAATAAATTTCATTTCAGCTCTGCCTGTTTGAGAAGTTTATTGACCAAGCCTATGCCTAAATCGTGTTTGGGGTGCGGAACGCTGATGTGTCCTGATTTAACCGGATGGACGTAGATATGGTGGCTGCCGCGTACCCCACGCAAGATCCAGCCATCGTCTTCCAGCCGCTTGATGATTTGTTTGCTATTCATGGTAGGTATTGTAACTACAGCCGCAAAGCAGTTTAAGGAAGCAAGATTTGCTTTCAACCCACCCGATCAACAGTTCAGAGGTCTCGCGCATGGCTAACCCGTCCGGTTCAAACAGTCTGGTGGATCGCTTTGGCCGTCAGGTCAACTATGTGCGGTTTTCCGTGACCGACCGCTGCGATTTCCGCTGTGTGTACTGCATGAGCGAGCAGATGACGTTTCTGCCACGGGCCAAGGTGCTGACGCTCGAAGAACTGGCGACACTGGGGCGGGCCTTTGTGGAACTGGGAGTTCGCAAGATTCGCATCACCGGCGGCGAGCCGCTGGTGCGGCAGAATGTGCTGTGGCTGCTCCGGGAACTGGGCCGATTGCGCGATTGCGGCTTAGCGGAACTGGTGTTGACGACCAACGGTTCGCAGTTGGAACGGCTGGCGGCGGAGTTGAAAGCGGCAGGAGTGGCGCGGATCAATATCAGCCTGGACAGCCTGGATGCTGAACGCTTCCGCCGCATCACCCGGGTTGGCGAACTGGATACGGTATTGCGCGGAATTCGGGCGGCTCAGGCGGTTGGATTTCAACGCCTCAAGCTCAATGCGGTGATTCTGAAGGGCCGCAATCATGATGAAGTGACGGCCCTGGCGCGATTTGCTATCGAGAATGGGCTGGACATCAGCTATATCGAGGAAATGCCGCTGGGCGCGATTAGCGATCACGACCGGGCTGAACTTTATTATTCCAGTGATGCGATTCGCGCCGATTTGGCGCAAGTATTTACCCTGACGCCAACGACGGAGAATACGGGCGGGCCGTCGCGTTACTATCGGGTCGCGGGGAGTGACAGCCGTATTGGCTTTATCTCGCCGCATAGTCATAACTTTTGCGGTGACTGTAATCGGGTGCGGGTGTCCGCAGAAGGCCGATTGCTGCTGTGTCTGGGGCAGGAGCATTCGGTGGATTTGCGGCATGTGTTGCGGGCTTATCCCGGCGAACGGGAAAGATTAAAGTCGGCCATTGTCGCGGCGATGGAGATCAAACCGAAAGGGCATGATTTTCAACTCGGCGGTCAGCCGGTGATTCTGCGGTATATGAGTCATACCGGTGGATAAATCAGGAGCGGCAACATTGAGAGGATCGAACTGCCGATTGATACGCATCGTCTTGGAATCCGCCGCAAGTTCAGCTATTAAACAAGCATCGCATTAGCGCACTGCTTGTTTAGCACTTCATCAAAGGGGACTCTAATGGAATTCATTCAAAATTATGACGATCTGCCCATGAACTGGGTGGGCGATTGGGCGGGACGCCGTGCTGCGCTTACGCCGCAGCGAACCGCCCTTTACGACTCATTCACCCAAAAAACTTACACCTTTCAGGAAATGAACGACCGGGCTTGCCGGGTGGGGACTTTTCTGAAGGACGTTATGGGCCTGAGCAAAGGATCTGTCATCGCGCTGATTTGCCGTAACCGAATTGAATCCATTGACCTTTATCTGGCTTGCGGAAAATTGGGGATTAGTCCTGGCCCCATTGAGCCAGCGTTTGAAAAAAACCGGAATTGGATGACCTGCTGGCTCGACTCCAACCCAGCGTCCTGATTCACGAAAATCAATTTGCCGGACTGGTTGCGACCTTATCGGTTCCCGGATCGGTGCAATCGGTACTCAACATCGATGATGACCAGAACACGTTTGAAACCGTCATCCTGAAGGCCGAACCAAAAGCGGTGAACATTCCGCTGGCGATGAATGACGTTTGCCTGTACGTCCATACTGGCGGTACGACCGCCGTGCCGAAAATTTGCATCGTGTCGCATCGGCAGATGGTCTGGAATTCAGTGGACATTCTTGCTACCGGCCTCATGGGCTTCTTCAAAAATGTGCTGATCACCTTCCCTTTCTTTCATATCGGTGGCTGGAACACTTTTACCCCGCTGTTTCACGCGGGCGTCACCAGCGTTCTTTTGCGCGAATTTAATCCCGGCCTGATACTGGAACTGATCCATGAGGGGCGCGTTGAGAATTTTGGCGCGGTGGAAGCCATGCTGCAATTCCTGATCGCCCATCCCAAATTTGGCGAAACCGATTTTTCCCGCTTGAAGGCGATCACCACCGCCGCCGCGCCGTGTTCAAAAGCCGTGATGCAAGTCTTTCTGGATAAAGGCATTCCCATCAGTCAGAGCTATGGGATGACCGAGGCTGGCCCCTCAAATTTTGCCTATATCGCCCGCTCTGATTCGTTGGACGAGTTGCTGGAGAATTCGGCGAGCATCGGCGCGTCCATGTTTCATTGCGACGCCAAGATCGTCGATCAGGAATCGGGCGGCGAAGTCCAGCCCGGCGAAATTGGGGTGTTGTGTCTGCGCAGCCCGCATAACTTCGATGGCTATCTCAATGATCCGGTGCGAACCGAAAAAATCATCAATCCAGAAGGCTGGATTTACACAGGCGATCTGGCCTCGCAGGATGAGAATGGCTTGGTGTTCATCAAGGGGCGGGCTGACAATATGTTCATTTCGGGCGGAGAAAACATTTCCCCTGAGGAGATCGAACAGGCATTGATGAAACATCCGGCCGTCGCGGGAGCGATTTGCGCCGGTATTGCCGATCCAAAATGGGGACAAGTTCCGGTTGCGCTAGTGATTTTTCACATTGGCCGGAATGTTGCGGAAGAGGAACTCCAGGCATTTTGCCGGGATTGTTTAGCGGATTATAAGGTTCCCAAGCACATCCAACCGGTGGCCGAATTGCCGCTTACTGGTGCAGGAAAGCTGAACCGACATGCTGTAGTGGCCATGTTTGCTGACCACAGCCCATGAAAAACTCAGTATCCGGCTTCAATCACTAGATGAGATGATTATTGATTGGCATGGTTAGTGCTAATCTCCTGCCAAGGAGAGATTGCACACGCCAAGGGCCGTCGATGAAAAAAGTCGAAGTCATGCTGATTGACGCTCATCCCGGGCGATCAGCGATTCTGGAGCAGGCGCTGAGCGATGCCGGTTATCACATCACCGTTCGCACCGCCAACACCGATAAGCTGTTGCAGCAGGTGCGGGACGCCCAGCCCGACGTGATTCTGATTGATATTGATTTGCCCGACCGCGACACCCTGGAACAGTTAAGCGATGTCGGGCAAAACCAGCCCCGCCCGATTGTGATGTTCGCGGAACGCAGCGATCCCGAAACCACCGCCGCCGCCTTAAGAGCCGGGGTCAGCGCCTATGTGGTGGATGATCTGAATCCGCGCCGACTGCAACCGATTATGGAAGTCGCTATCGCCCGATTCCGCGAGTATCAGGCGTTGCGGCGGGAACTGGAGGAAACCCGCAATCGCCTGGCGGAGCGCAAAGTGATTGATAAGGCTAAGGGTTTGCTGATGGCGCAGCGCAATCTGAGCGAGGAAGAGGCGTATCAGACCTTGCGCAAGCTGGCGATGGATCGCAATCAGCGGATTGGCGAGGTGGCGCGCACCGTGACTTCGCTGCTTGAAATGCTGGGTTAAGGTTGCTGCTACTTAATTTGGTGCAAAATCATCCTGCGATGCGCCATGAGGGCGCAATGCAGGCGCGAAATCAGGGGCTAAAGCGAATTCCCGATTATCGAATTCTATGACGATCAAGCACTCAATCATTGTGGCGCGTTTCATGCTTATAATCCCGTAACAATCTTTCCCACCGACGGGATAGGTTACGCGGCCAACGACGGTCGCGCATCGGACAAAGGCGTCCAGCTTTCGCGGAATACGCGAGGCTGCGACGCCTTTTTTATGGCTTATTCGGCGGGATTGACGACATGAGTAATACCAACGCAACGAACACCACGACGGTAGCGCCCGACCTGTCCCGGCGTCGTTTTCTCCAAGGCGGTGGATTGGCGCTGGGCGGCGCAACGCTGCTGGGCGGGACTCCGCCTTGGCTGCGAACCAGCGCCTGGGCGGGTGAGAGCGGTTTGGAAAAGACCCAATTGACGCTTGGAATTATTCCGCTGACGGATTGCGCACCGTTGGTGGTGGCGGCGGAGAAGGGCTACTTTAAGAAATACGGTCTGGAAGTGGCGCTTTCCAAGGAGGCGTCCTGGGCCAATATCCGCGACAAGGTGTCCATCGGCGAACTGGACGGCGCGCACATGCTGGCGGGAATGCCCATCGCCGCCAGCCTTGGCGTGGGCGCGTTGCCCAAGGCCACCATTACCGCCTTCTCGCTCGATCTCAACGGCAACGCCATCACCGTTTCCAATGAATTGTACGAGCGGATGGTGAAGGCCGATCCCGAAGCGATGAAGGAACGCCCGCTCACCGCCCGCGCCCTGAAAAAGGTCATTGATGCGGATAAGGCTGCTGGCAAGGAACCGATGACCTTTGCCGTGGTGTTTCCGGTCTCCACTCACAATTATCAATTGCGCTATTGGCTGGGGGCGGCGGGCATCAATCCCGATCAGGATTTACGGCTGATCGTGATTCCGCCGCCGCAAATGGTCGCCAATCTCAAGGCCGGCAATATCGCCGGTTATTGCGTGGGCGAGCCGTGGAATGAGCGGGCGGTGGAAACCGGCATTGGCCGGGTGCTGATTACCAGCTATGAATTGTGGAACAACAACCCGGAAAAGGTGTTCGGCGTCAATCTGGAATGGCATGAGAAGCATCCGCGCACCCATCAGGCGTTGCTCATGGCCTTGCTGGAAGCGGCGCAATGGATGGATCTGCCGGAAAACCGCATGGAAGTCGTCAAGCTGATCGCGCAAAAGTCCTATGTCAATGCGCCGGAAGATGTGGTCAAGATGTCCATGACCGGCACCTTCAAATATGCGCAGAGCGAAGAACCGCGCCCATTGCCGGATTTCAATGTGTTTTACCGCTATGCCGCCAATTTCCCCTGGCAATCGCACGCCGCCTGGTTCATCTCCCAGATGTACCGCTGGGGCCAACTGGAACAGCCCGCCAATATCCTTCAGGCCGCCGCTTCGATCTATCGCCCTGACCTGTACCGACAGGCCGCTAAAGCCTTGAACGCGCCATATCCGATGATTGAGGTGAAGACCGAGGGCAGTCACGCCACCGGCTGGACGCTCACGGACGCGACCGCTCCCATCGCAATGGGGCCGGATCGCTTTTTCGATGGCGGGCAGTTTGATCCGAAAAAACTGGGCGAGTACGTCACCGGCTTTGCCGTGAAAAACCTGAAAGTTGCGCCGGATGCGCTGCTCAAGGCCAACGCCTGAATGGAGGAGGAAACCGAGATGAGCAACGTCATTGCCCTGTCCATCACGCCGCCGGTTGTTGCCGAAACTGCGCCGGTCGTCGAAGTCCACCTGCCGGTTCGGGAAGCGGCCAACGCCGAGCGGCAACCGCCCGCATCCCCGGCCTACCACTTTCCGCCGGTGTCGAAAGCCCGACTTCGCGCCGCCGCGATCACCCGCGCCATCGTTTTGCCGGGGGCCGTTTTTCTGCTGGTGCTGGTGGTCTGGATGCTGGTCAACGCCAAAATCACCAGCGACATTCCCACTCCCGCCGCGACCTGGGCGCGAGCGGTGGAGATTTTCAGCAACCCGTTCTACGTCAATGGCCCGAATGACATGGGCATCGGCTGGCAGGTGTTGTATTCACTGGGTCGGGTCATGGCCGGTTTCGCCCTGGCGGTTATTGTGGGGATTCCGGTCGGCTTTCTAATGGGCGCCAGCCGCGCTTTTTATCAAGCCTGCTATCCGCTGGTGCAGATTTTGCGCCCGGTCAGCCCGCTGGCCTGGCTGCCGATTGGCCTGCTGGTGTTTCAGGCCAAAGACCCATCGGCCATTTTCGTGATTTTTATCACCAGCATCTGGCCGGTCATCGTCAATACCGCCGCCGGGGTGCAGGCGATTCCGCAGGATTATCTCAACGTGGCGCGGGTGTTGCGGCTGGGCAAGCTGGAAGTGACCCGCCGCATCCTGATTCCCGCCACTCTGCCGCATATTCTGACCGGGATGCGCCTGTCGCTGAGCGTGGCCTGGATGGTGATCGTGGCGGCGGAAATGCTCACCGGCGGCGTCGGCATCGGCTTTTATGTCTGGGACGAGTGGAACAATCTCAACGTCGCTTCGATCCTCGTGGCGATTGGCCTGATCGGGCTGGTCGGCATCGCGCTGGAAAGCGTGATGAATCTGGCGCAGCGCCATTTTGACTACAACCGCCGTTGAGGAGAGATCGCCATGAGTTACCTGAACATTTCCAATGTGGACGTGGTGTTTCCCACCGCTAACGGCGCGTACATCGCCCTGCGCGAGGTGCATCTCGAAATCGCAAAGGGCGAATTCATCGCCATCATCGGCCATTCCGGCTGCGGTAAATCCACGGTGCTGAACGTGGTCGCCGGTCTGCTCGAAGCCACACGGGGCGGGGTGCTGCTGGAAAACCGCGAAGTGAACAGCCCCGGCCCGGATCGGGCGGTGGTGTTTCAAAACCATTCGCTGCTGCCGTGGCTGACGGTATACGAAAACGTGCGGATCGCGGTGGATAAGGTGTTCGGCAAGAGCAAATCCAAGGCCGATCGCCACGACTGGACTGTGCAAAACCTCAAGTTGGTACACATGGAACACGCCGCCGACAAGCTGCCCGGCGCGATTTCCGGCGGGATGAAGCAGCGGGTCGGGATCGCCCGCGCTCTGGCGATGCAGCCGAAAGTCTTGCTGATGGATGAGCCGTTTGGCGCGCTCGATGCGCTGACCCGCGCTCATTTGCAGGAATCGGTGATGGAGATTCAGACCGCGCTGAATAACACCGTGCTGATGATCACTCACGATGTGGATGAGGCGGTGTTGCTGGCTGACCGCATTGTGATGATGACCAACGGCCCGGCGGCGACGGTCGGCGAGATTCTCAAGGTGGATTTGCCACGCCCGCGCAACCGGCTCGAATTGGCCGATGACGCCCGCTACAACCATTACCGCGCCGAAGTGCTGCGGTTCCTCTACGAGCGGCAACGGCGGCCAGAAGCGGCGTGAACAGCTTCCCTCACCCCCGACC